>JAEORM010000042.1 GCA_016840905.1 Candidatus Gerdarchaeota archaeon
AAAACTTTTATTAAATCACTATTGTAAATTGCCATTTCAATCGGATCAAGAAATTCTCTCCGAGCGCCGATCATTGCATCAGACTCAACAACAATAAAACCTACTTTGTTTTCAGTCAATTTTTCTTTTGATTCTTTATTCAATTTATCAGTTAACACAATACAAGGAATATTTTTTTGATTAATTTTTGTGATTATTTCTTGTGGTGCAGGGAGTGAAGCGTTTGGTGTTGCTACAATAGCTAGGTCATATTGTCCAGTAGAGAATAATTCATAAGCCTTATGAATAGCCTTTTTCTCTAATTTAGCACCTGAGGTTATTGTCTGGACATCGATATCTAATCTATCAGCTCGTTCATCCAATAGCATCTCTAAAAGTACAGAAGAAGCTATATTACCTAGTTTTAATATACCCACTTTTTTGACTTGAATTTCTTCTTTTTTACTCATTTTAACCGTAACCTTACTTTGAATTCTCTAACAATAATTAACACAATTATTTTTTTACTTTATTCTGATAAAATAACCATTCAATATTCATTATTTTATGAAAGATATTTTAAAGATAAATATTGTTATGAACATTTAAAACAAAAAACACTAAAATACTATTCATAATATAATTAGAATATACTATTTAATTACACTAAAGGTTTGATTTACTTGGCTGATGAAAACACAAGCTCTACAAATGTCACTTCAACAATTGAGGATTATTTAGAGAGTGTTCTTTTTCTTTGTGAAGAGAAAGGTTTTGCTAAAGTAACTGAAATTGCTAATGATTTGAATATTAGTAAAGCTAGCGTCACTGAAATGCTATCTAAATTAAAGAATCAAGGTTTTGTTAATTTCGAAAAATATGGCACAATAACTTTAACCAAGAAAGGTAAAACTATAGCACTAAAAATAAAAGATAGACACGTATTACTCGAATCATTTCTATCATTGATTGGTGTCAAACAAGAAATTGCTAGTAAGGATTGCTGTGTAATGGAGCATGACTTATCAAAAGAAACAATAAATAGACTAAAGGATTTTTATTCATTTCTAGAAAAACCAGAACAAAAAGATATTCTTGAACGATATAGTGAATTTTTGAAAAAAAACAATGAAAAATAATCTTACAAGAAATTTTTCAAATATTGTAGGCTATTTTCTATTTTTTCATTAGTGTTCAATTCAAAAATAATTGATCTCTGATAATTTATTTCTCTTAAAAATGAAAACAATCCTTTCCAATCAATAGTTCCTATTCCAATTTCAGTATGTGTGTCTGTCCAACCATTTACTGGTCCATTATTATAATGAAAGTGCATATGCAATAGGTTATCCTTGAAACAAGTAAAAAATTCACTCATTTTAAAGTGAGTTGTATTTGAATGCCCTACATCCCAAGTAATGCCTAAATTTTCTTTGTTTATTGAATTTATTAATTCCTTTATCTTATAAGGAGAATACCCTTCTTCAATTTGATTCCAAGGTAATAATGGTAAATTTTCATAACCAATTAATATTTCTTTTGGCTTTGCATAATCAGCTAAGAGAATCAAAGCATCTTTATTGTTTTGAATAACAACATCAGGATAGTATGCTCCTCCAGCAGACATTTCTCCTGGATGAACAGTAACAATTGATGCACCAATTTCAGCTGCAAAATCAATGCTCTTTTTAACTATTTTTTGTGATGCTTCTCGTATGTCAGGATTATATGCAGCAATGTTAATATCAGAAAAGCTTCCATGTACAGTTAATTCTAAACCTAAGTCATTTGATTCTTTTTTAATAGCTTCTCTTTGCTTTGAATCAAAATCATCAATATAACAATAGGGTGGTTCAGCTACTAATTCAACTAGTTTAAATTGATTTTCTGAAGCATATTGAAAAAATTCACTTATAGTGTAACTTGGCTTATAATTCATTGTAAAAGATATTCCGAATTTCAAGATATCACATCAATATTAAGTCATTTAGCAATTGGCTCAATAATTCAAAATAATTTTTACTGATATATATTTATAGGTTGGTTTTCTAATAAATAAAAAAAACTGTTGATGTTCTCATGTCACAAATAAAATTTGAGAAACTGGAAGAAATTCTAGCTGATTTTTTTCATGTCGAAAAAATTACTAATTTCATTAGTTTA
>JAEORM010000043.1 GCA_016840905.1 Candidatus Gerdarchaeota archaeon
CTGCTGGAACAAATCCCCCTATAGCTATTACCTTATTTATACCCCATTTTTCAACAATATCTAAAGCAGACAATAGTATTTCGAACATTCCTTGGGGACCTTCTTGTGGTTGACTTTCACCAGTTAATATCACCAAAGGTGGATTTGTTGATTCTACTACCCATAACTCTGCATGAACGAGTTTCCCTAAATCCCCATTGAATATTACTAAATGTGGGAAATAGCTTGAATAAATTCTAGCATCCTCTTTAGCATTAAAGTATTCAATTAAATGCATACCTGCGATACGACCAACTAACCCTTGCCCAGGGAAACATTGGATTAAGACCCCATTTTTAAATTTATGATCTTTTTCTATTTTAGTAATAATATTAGGATTATTTTGGATCATATTTCTCACAAATTTTTCTTCTATGGTATAAGAATAACCATACTATATTATAATGACTACCTTTGAAGAACTAAATTACCCTAAATTCATCTGAAAAATGAGAAATAAAAGAAAGAAAAGGATAAAATAAAATTGAAGTTTAGGATGTTTTTACAACTTCAACTGATCTTGCACGAGGATATGTTCGTACCCAGGTAGCCTTGCATTCATCACAGGTTAAACGTAAATCAACTTTTTGTGATGTTTTAGAAGCCATCTTAGATTGTGAAATAGCTTTCTTGGAATATCTACCTTTGTTTCCAGATCCTTTCTTGTGTCTATTTGCTCTTCTAGTACCTAGGACAAGACCACTACCACGTCTTCCACCTTTTTCTTGACGTACTGTCATAAGAGTGTGTTTCTTGCATTTTCTACAGTAGGTACGCATTTTTGCGGGTATTTTAACCATTGTGAACAAGACTCCAGTTTTTTCTCTGCAGTTATATTTTTGCATTAATTTCTTGTATATAAAAGTTAGCATCGAAGAGATATAACTATTTTTAAGATAATACTCATCAACCAATCCAAAATAGGAATTGGTTAACAACAACTTCTATATTTACATCATAATTTACTACCGCAACAGGTTTATTGAATAGTAACGGTCTTTCTATTGATGTAAATCCTTGCGGAGTAATTGATCCATCTACATAGAAATCTGTTGCTACATTAGTTGTGGTTGCATAAACTATCTTTGTGGTATTATAGTTAACTTTCAAAGTATTATAACTAAAGAAAGAAAATTCAGTACCTTTGATAGATATTTGTAATATATTTACAGTAATTGATAATATATTGTTTGTTTGATCAAACCAAGAATAAATTCTTACTCGATATTCCAATTCCATTTTCATACTTTTCTCACCAGGTCGTAAAAGTGTCAAATTAGTTAAACCCTGGTATGAAGATCCATCTGTTGATCCATTAACAAAAAAGACTTCTTGAACTGATGGACCTTTCAAATATTTATGTCCACCTTCATCTATTATTACCCCACGACGATTATTTAATGTATAAGAAAGTTTTCCTAAATCAGTTACAGTAAAAGTTTCGTTGAAAGTCGATCCTGCATCTGAAAATCTGATGCTTATGTTTCTACCACTTTCATACAAAAAGGTACCATAACCTGGGTCAATTCTCACTGCTTTTATAGAACCTATTCCATCACCATAAACATCATAAACTGTTTCATCTATTCGTAACATGTAAGAAGTTACAGTATTGATAGTGTTAGTTGTTTGAAATCTTTGATAAGCAGGAAAGAGCCAAGCCCAAACTACTCCAATTGCTGCAATGAACATAAAGATCATCATTATTGCAGCTAAAACTTCAGAGACAGCTTTTTTATTTTTCAACATTTTTAGTAAGGGGTTTTTTCGTAACTTCACTTTATCAAACTCCTAACACTGTTTTAGTACTTGAATAGATACCTTTGAAGCTATTATCTTATGATAACTTTTATGTTTATTAGTTCTTTTATAGATGAAAAACCTTTGCTAGGGCTTCTTTGCAAGTATCATCGCATGATCTTTCTCGAGAGGATGTAAATCAATTGCTTCTAAGATTTCATAGCCTTCTTCTTCCAAAATTTCCATCTGTTGTTTGTAAACGACAGAAGGATTCTTTGTAGAACTAATACTTCTAGCTTTTATAGCTAATAGGAGATAACCTCCTCTTTTTAGAAAGACATGACCATTATCAGCAATTATTTTTGCTTGATCCGGTTGTGCTACATCACAGTAAACAACATCTACTTTATCGACCAAGAATTCATAATTTTTCGGATATCGAGCATCATCTAGGATAGGCACCATATTTTCTCTTTTCTCACATAAGAAAACTAAATCTCTGGTTGATCTTGGAGAAAATTCAATACAAAAGAGAAATCCTTTAGCTCCGAGTATATCTGATACATGGCTTGGTGTTGTGCCTGAAGCAGCTCCTAAATACAATACTTTACAACCTGGAACAATTGGATTGAATTTCAATCCTTTCACTAAAGCAGCTGCCAATTTTGATCTAGTCGGATCCCAGAGACGATATTCAATATTTTTTACTGAAATCAATTCTTCACCATAGACTTTCAAGCCAGGGGTAAGATTCCTAGTAGCAATTTTTCGACTATTATCTGGAAAGATAACATTGTAAATTTCTTTAAATGATTTATATCGATCTACATTCATTTAGCCTATCGCCTCATTTTCTTTTTTTAGGAGGTCCTTTCCTTTTATTTGGTGCACCTGTTTGTGGTCTTTTCTGTATTTGTTTTGGTTGCCCTTTTGGTGGTTCAGGATATTTTTCTATTATTTCATTTATTTTATCGGTAATTTCTTTTGCAAACATAGCTGATTTATCTTCGGCTTCAAAATAATCCATCCGAGCTGCAATTGATATCCGTCCTGATATCACTCGAGCAATCTTTCCTCTTTGCCACCATTTCGATTGATTAAGGCGGGGATCTTGAAAGATTATTCCATGCTTAGGGGGAGGAGCACCTGTTTTAATTGTTCGATATAGAGCCTTTTCAGCTCCAAGAACTTGAATTTTACTTGATGGACTTAAAGCAAGATCTTTTAGACTCCCTGCAAGAGAGATGAGTCTTGCTCCTAAAAGAGGATTGATTACCCCACAAATATTGGGAGCAACAGTTGCCATTGCTTCTTCCATCCATTTTTCCAAGGATTGTCTTCTTTGATAAAGATCAACTACCGTTTTAGCTTGATCTTGAATTATTAGGATATCTTGATCTAGGAGATTGGATCCCATCGTGGTTTCACGATCCGCTAGGATTGCTTCTGCTTTTTCCTCGGGTAAATTGATTTCATCCACTAATAATTTCTTATCAATATTTGATTTATTCCCTGTAACACTAACTATTTTAGCAAAAGTATAATGGTTTTCTATTGCATCTACTAATTCAGGAAAATGCATGCCATAAAATTCTCGCAAACGGTTTGAAAATAGATTTAATGTTTTATCGACATCATCGATTGTCTCAATAGCATGAACGATCAATCTATCACGTTTATCTGCTGCTTGCCTTACTTTTTCTTTTGTTATAAGAATGGTTGTTGCATGAAGATATTTGATATATTCTTCTTCTTTTTTAATAAAGCCCATATTTAGCAAATTATTAACAATATCTCTATGAAAATTAGCAATAACCTGATCCTGAAATTCAAAATTTACTTGGTAACCTTTGCCTTGAAGAATATGTCCTAGATTAGCGTTTTGAACCACAAATTCATCTTTTTTATGTTCTGTAACCAATTCATCTATTTCCTTGGTTAAAGTACCTTTTCGCAAATCATTTATTTTTTTAGCTACTTCTTGTGGGACCAATTTAAATGGTCTCGTATTGATTATATTGCCTTCATCATCTAACGCAAAGGCACCTGCTAATGTTACTACAAGATGAATTTTCATTTTTATTTCTCCAAGCTTCAAATAACTTTGATTAAATACTTAGATGTAAATATTCCGATACTAAGGGATATAATTAGTTTTTGTATTCGTTTCATTCTTCCAGCAATTTTTTTACGAAACTAGGTAATGTTTCTTCGCATTTACCTTGTATGAAAATATCTGCTATTGAAGTATGTTCTGTTTTTTCAGTATTGAATACTAATATTTTTGCCTTATTTTGTTTTGATAAAACTGGTAGATACGCTGCAGGAACAACTTCTGCACTCGTACCAATGACGAATGCAACTTTTGCATTTTTAGCTGTCTGATATGCTTTGTTTATCAAATTCTGAGGTAATATCTCATCAAAGAGTACTACATCAGGTCTGTACATTCCCCCACACTCACATAACGGAGGAATGATTTTTGGTAATTCGATAAAATCTCTTTGCTGATTACATTTGATGCATCGAACACGAGTAATATTCCCGTGGATTTCAAGGACATTTTTAGCACCAGCTTTTTGGTGTAATCCATCAGCATTCTGAGTTACAATAACATCGCAATAGCCATTTTTTTCTAGTTCAGTAATAGCATAATGTGCAGGATTTGGCTGTGCTTTAAGGATGAGATCAATACCTTCTACATAAAAAGTCCAAAGCTTTTCAGGATTTTTTTGCCAAGCTCGTTTTGTTGCCACTTCTTCAAAATTATACTTTTCCCAGAGTCCATCCTCTCCTCTGAATGTAGGAATATTAGATCCTCTTGACAATCCAGCTCCAGTTAAAATGTAAGAAGTAATTTTCTTGTTTTGATAAATCTCTTTTACAAGAGAGACAGCATCCTCAATTGCTGAAATCATGGTACTCATAATGATGTTGAAAAAACTAATCTAAAATCCTTTTGCTGATTTAAAATGTAAAAAGAAAAGTGAAAAGATATACTTTCAATTATATGAAAGTCTATCCTTTAAATTTGAAGTAAATCGCACCATGTGGGCATGCGTCTAAGCAATTCCCACAATTTGTACAATTGGCATCTCTTACCCGTTTATAGGAATAATCGAGGATAGGCACTTGCATAGCCGTTTTCTCACACATATCTTCACAACTGCCACATCGTGTGCATCTTGCTGGATTTCGTGCAATTCCTACTAAACTGTATTTCGCTGTGAAACCCATTCCATAACCAATTGGACAAACATATCTACAATAGAATCTTGGAATTAATACGCTCATTACAATAACTGCAAGCAATATTATGATTCTGAAATAGAACATAAATCCCCAATCTTTGGCAACAAAATTTTCATCTCCTCCTGGATATTGTTTCCAAAAGACCATATAGAAGAGCATTACAAATAATGTTGCTGCTGGATTTAATGGTGTCCAAGGTTGGTCTGCAAAAGCTTTGAAGTTTCCTGAAACACTTTCACCAATAAGTTCCTTATAACCTATAAAACCAGCTACAAGGATTATAGCCCAAAAGATTACTGCTCGAACATCTCTTAGACTTTTGTTCATTGGTTTTGAAACTTTTAGTTTTTTAATTGGCACTAATCTTAGTAGATCTTGGAAAAAGCCAAATGGACAGACCCAGCCACACATGGTTCTACCTAATAAGCCACCTATCAGTAAACTTATACCAAATACTAAGAACGGAAATAATCCATCTGTGAAGAATTGTTGAAAAACATCAAATGCACCTATTATTGTTGTGAATGTCGCTCCACCAGGTTGGTTAATTGGTAATATACCTAATGTCCAATTTACTCCTATTAAACCACCATTTACCAGGAGGAAAGAAGCTATTTGTATCAACCAACGTAATAATCTGACCTTCCTTGCATTCATGGCGCTTAGGACTCGTAAACTGAATGTTTTAAATTTTGAATCTTCTGATCGTGTTCCCATTTTGTTTTACTCCGTACAAGTTTATTTAGAACCAAGTTACTGGATCAGGTATTTTTA
>JAEORM010000044.1 GCA_016840905.1 Candidatus Gerdarchaeota archaeon
AAGTTGAGAGAAGTTGTCAGAGCTGCTGATACGGATAAAATTAATGAAATACCTTTAGCTTTAGCTGTAGAAGCGGTTGCTAGTGGAGCACCACTATTGGGCGAAAATGATCATGACGCTTTGGAATTAGAATTTCCTTTTTATGATATACTTTATACTTATTTCAAAAGAGAGCTAATTCTAGAGAAATATCATGAAGAGATAGTTGCATTAAAAACTAGAGAAGAGCGTAGAAGTTTCATAAAAGATAAACTTGGAGAAATCTAAAACGGCAGAATCAGAAGCAAAAGACCACTCTCTCGAGAAGAAAAAATTCTTCTCTGTTCCCATGTTGATTTTACTAATAATGGTTATTTTAGTAGGTTTAGGAGAAAAAATGGGCGAGAGGTTTTTACCACTATATATTATTTCAATTGGTGGAGGAACTTTTGCTGTAAGCTTTTTGAACGGAACAGATAATTTACTTTCAGCTCTATATTCATTTCCTGGTGGATATCTTAGTGATAAAATTGGCTATAAACGAGCATTACTTGTGTTCAATGGAATAGCAATGATTGGTTACACTATAGTTATTGCTATCCCTACTTGGTGGGCAGTACTAATTGGTGCTTTCTTCTTTATTTCATGGACAGCTATTTCTTTACCTGCTGTTATGAGTATGATTT
Organism: Candidatus Gerdarchaeota archaeon; assembly: GCA_016840905.1. The sequence goes on from JAEORM010000044.1 coordinate 666, forward strand.
CAAACATTGTAAGTAAAGATAAGCGGGTAATGGGTGTGAGCGCACATTCATTAGTAAGACGTATTCCAATGGCTTTAGGACCAATTATTGGAGGAGCAATAATCACAGCACTAGGAATTACCTTAGGTATAAAAATCGCTTTTATTACTGCACTAGGTTTAGCAGCAGTAGCAAGTATTCTTCAATGGTTTTTTGTTAAAGAACCACCAAAACAAGAAAAAGAACCATTGAAATTGATAAAAGCAATAAAATCAATACAACCAGAATTGGGGATTCTTCTTACTGCTGATATTTTAATACGTTTTTGTGAACAAATTCCATACGCTTTTCTAGCAATATGGGTTATTGATGTTAATGGAGCAATTAATGGAGTAACCGAAGTGAAATTTGGTTATCTAACCGCTATTGAAATGGCAACAGCTCTTCTAGTCTATATCCCAGTAGCATTTCTATCAGATAAATTTTCTAAGAAACCTTTTGTAGTGATAACTTTTGTCTTCTTTACAATTTTCCCAATCGTACTTTATTATACAGCTGCTTCATTTAAACTACTAATAATCGCTTTTATAGTGCGTGGATTAAAAGAGTTTGGTGAACCAACAAGAAAAGCTTTGATATTAGATCTATCACAAGAAGAGTATAAAGCAAGCACATTTGGCGTTTATTATCTAATACGAGATGTCATTGTTTCAATAGCTGCTTATTCTAGTGCCCTCTTATGGAATGCTGATCCTGCTGTTAATTTCTTTGTAGCAGCCGGTTTTGGTGCACTTGGAACCATCTTCTTTGCTATTTTTGGTAAAAATAAATTACGTGAAAAACCAATCATACCAAAAATAGAAACAGAACCGTTTACTGAGGATGATTTGAATCCTGAAAAAATAAATCAGTGATGGATCTCTATTGGATCTATCATTGATACTATCAATAAAAATAGTTTTAATCTTTTTTTTATTTTGGTACTTTTGAATCAGGTCGTGCTTCGGTTGCTGGTTTACCTTCAATTCCCCAATGAGTCTTAGGGATTTCATAAATAATTACTTCGACTGCTTGAGCTGGAATACCCATTTTAGTAAAAACTTCAGTTATACCTTTTATTATTTCCTTAAGTCTATCTTCAGTAAACCCAGGCCATAAGTTAACGTGAACTACTGGCATTATATCACTTCCTAAATACATCTTTCATAGTAGAAATTTAATCTTTTTTATGACAGATATGAATGAAAAATGCAGAAAGTTGTTGATAAAAATAGTTTTATTTGAGTAATTAATTAAATTAGTAAATTTCTCAAAAAGAAACTAAATATATCAAAATTATATACTTATAATTGGTAAATTATCGTGGTAATCTTCTTTGGTGTAAACAATGGATGAAGTTAAAATCAAGCAACAAATAGATTTTCTAGGAAAATGTGTGGACTGGATTCTTATTTATTTAGATTGGGATGCTATGGAAAAAAATATGGAGGAACTCTTTTTAACCTTATATGACCTACGAAAACAAATAATAGAGATTGTAGTCTATTTACCAAAACCCTACTTAGCTAAATTTGTTGAAGCTCTTGATGTATTTTGGAATAATCGGGATGATCTTTCTGAAGATATCCAAGAAGAATTAGATATGATATTTTTTTATGAAAAAATTA
>JAEORM010000045.1 GCA_016840905.1 Candidatus Gerdarchaeota archaeon
ATTAGTTTTAATATTATGGGATCACCTGGTGGAGGAAAAACTACTCTTATTAGGAAAACCATTGAATATCTGAAAGATCAAAAAAATATTGCTGTTATTGAAGGAGATTTAGCAACAACAATAGATGCTGAAGAAATCCGTTCTTTAGGGGTTGAGGTGTTACAAATCAATACTGGTAGTATGTGCCATTTAGATGCAAGACTCATAAAAGATGCATTAGCTAAAATGGATCTTAGTGGTATTGACTTGCTATTTATTGAAAATGTTGGCAATCTTGTATGCCCTTCTTCTCATGATTTAGGGGAAGATTATCGAATTATACTTGCAAGTGTTCCTGAGGGGCCAAATAAACCTAAAAAATATCCAGTAATCTACAAGGATGCAGATGCAGTAATAATAACGAAATCTGATTTATTAGAGCACTTCCCTGATTTTAGTTTGAAAGGATTATTTGATCATGCAAAAGAAATTAATCCCTCAATATTAACATTTGAAGTGGCTTTGAGAGGATCAGAAATAAAAATCAAAGAATGGATTGATTGGTTGCTATCTGTTAAACCTAAGGAAAAATAGGAAAGGTATTTCCACTCCTTAGCTTTTTATCTTTTTAAGAGGTAGCTTATTCATCAAAGAGCATTCCTTTAACTAAATCTTTTCTCAAGTCCTCTTTTATTTTGGCAATGACTCGTTGTATAGATTCATCTATAATATCTTCTTCAATTTTGGCTATAAATTCTGTACTTGAAAGTATTTTAAACAGATTTGAAAGGGCTTTATCCATAGCAGGTATAACTGCTTCAGCAAAAGCTGACAAAAAGAGATTAGTTAAAGCATTTTTATTTATCCATGGTCTCTCAGCATAAATTTCTTGCAATTCTTTGGCATTCATTTGTTTGGACATTATTTATTCCTCCACTAATACAAAATAGAAAACAACCCATAATTAGTTTTTCCATCTTGAAAAAACTTTAGAAGGATGCAAGAGGTCAAAAGTAGTGTTTTTTATTGAAAAGAACTTCTAAAAAAGTGTTAAAAAGGGAAGACTTTTTACCTTCATTCATAATTTAATTCATAAGGTTTTAAGATTAGAAAAAAACTTATCATTATACATTGAAATGTAACTCCTTGGGAGAATTGATAAAGATATGTCTTTACGTCCAACCTATCGAGCTATAGGTATAGATCTTGGTACTTCCACTATCAAATTATCGTGTGCTCAAAGTTTGAAGAAAATCCCATCCATTGTCGGATCACCTTTGGAAGGATGGCGAGGATTTAGTGGAGATTCATCACTTGAGAAAAACCTAGTTATTCACAATGGAGATAAAAGATTATACATTGGAGAATTAGCAAGGCTTCAAAGTGAAATTAAACGTGAAATTGCAAGTGAAGGTAAAGTCAAAAGCATTGAAGATGCAATCCTTGCTATAAAGGCCAGTTTAGCATTAATTTCAGAACGAGATTTTGATCAAATTATCATTGCAACTGGAGTTCCTGTAGCATCTTCGAAAAAAGAAATGGTTAAATTAGCTAAAGGACTTAAAGGCAATCTCGAGATAAAAGTAGAAAATGAAGCTACTGGCGATACTTTTGAGCGTAAATTGAATATTGAACGATGTATAGTAATGCCTGAACCTTTCGGAACATATTATTATTCATTAAAAACAGAAGGCGAAAATCGAGCAGTAGATGCTATTGTTATTGATGTTGGTCATGGATCAACAGATATTCTAACTTTATATGAAGGACGTGTAATGCGTCAAGCTTCAGGCAGCATTGAGGAAGCAACAGACACATTAACACATCGAATTGCACAAGAATTGCAAAATCAAACCGGAAAAATTCTCAGACCTTTTGACCTTATGGCAGCTCTTTCTCAACAAAAAGATGTTCTAACAATTGCTGGTGAACGATGGGATATTTTAGGAATGAAAGAATATCATGTAGAGATTATAGCAGATGTAATTCTTGATGAAGTTAATCGGTTGATTGGTACTCTCCCACCTGACGCAATAATTGAAAAAGTAATCCTATGTGGTGGTGGAGTTCATATTTTTGGTGATAGATTACGTGATGGATTTGAGCAAGCTGGTCTTGCAGAACATCCAGAAATGCTGGTAATACCAGAAGATCCTGTAATGTCAAATGCCATGGGATTCGAGCTTTATGCACGAACCTACATAAAAAGTCTTGGAGATGATGGTATAAATGAGCTCTAAAAAATCTAAAGAGGAAATCCCAGTAGAGGAGGAAGAACCAGAGGAGAAAGCATCTTCAAAGAAAACCACTACCCGTAAGAGCTCAAAGAAAGAAAATAAAAAAGCTATCCCTCAAGAATGGATGGATGCTACTAAGGAAATTGATCCCGAACTGGATAAGGAAAAACGCAGAAGCCTTATTTCTGCATTAAAAAGAAGTATCTCAGTTAAAGGACCAACACCAGGCTCACTTAAGGATCCAATGAATATTGTGATTACTCTAAGTCCTGCAAAGCATGCTGATATTATAGAATATATCGAAGAAAATGTTCCTGCAGGAGGAAAAGCAGAGTGGGTACGAGATTCAATGCGACTAAAAATGCGGATTGAACGTGGTGTTTATGGATTAAACACATCAGGGCAAGATACCACTCAAAAAGGTAGTGAAGAAGCTCTTCAGACAGTATTGGGTCAATTCGCTGAAGCGATGACGAGAGTAATGACTGATATAAAATCAACACAAGTAGAATCTGGTCCTCGTAAAATTACTCCAATACTTGAAGAAACACGTCCTAGACCAACTCCTCGTAGTAGCTCAGTACAAGGTGGACCTCCTCAAATTAAGAAAATTGAGACTGAGGATGGTAAGAAGGTAGAGGAAATAAAACCCGATAGACCTTCTCTAGATGATGCTATAGGTTCAATAGTTGTAGTAGAATAAAAATGATAGGAGAAAAAATAACGAGGTGTCACTATGAATTCCCTTTACAAAGTACCACTTGATTTGAAAGACATCGCTTATTTCCTAGAAGAAGAACAGAATTTCATGAAAGGTTTTCTTGAACAACTTGAATTAGTTGATTTTGATAAACTAGATAAGAAATATGTAGACGTCATTCAAGTTCTTTTAAATGAAATGTCTCCTGAAGTAGATAAGATTTTTCCAATGAAGAATCCTATTAGTCAAATTCAAGCTCTTTTAGCATTAGCAGCTACTTTTTCAAAAGTTTTTTCCAAAACAAAAATTGAGCAATTGGGAGTTACCAGTAAGTGGATCCAATTGGCTAATGGTTATTTGGGAAGTTTTGTAAAAGAAGAGTATGAAATAGCTATCTTACTTTATCTTATAGCTTTGGTGTATCAAGCAAATGCATTAAAAAATGTTCAAACAAGTAATCAATATCGCTATTTCTACATATCAGCTTTGGCAGCTATTAAAGGGGCGATAGAATTTATGGAAAAATTAGCTCCAGCTGAAGAACACTATGCATATCCATTCTATCAAATGCTTTTACTAAGAAAACTTGAAATTGAAGCAGAAATTACCAAATCAGAAGCTTTTATTGCTAGAAAACAAGGCGATTTTGATAAAGCAGCTAAATTATTTGCAGGAGCAGCAGCTTATCGTTTTTCCATGATGAACTTCGATCTTCCAGATGGTTCTGATAATCGAGTAAAAATTTATGCTTCATCAGAATTAGGAATGGCTTGTTTCTATATAGCAGTTGGTTTATCCAACAAAAATGAAGCAGAACAATCTCATCATTACTTGTTAAAAGCTAAGAAATATTTTGAGAATGCTGCTAAACTTTCAGAAAATAATACCGAATTATTAGAAGCAGCAAATAAACGTTTAGATTTAGTTAATCCTTATATCGATCGTATTAAAGATTCTGTTGATAAAACAATAAAAAATATTGATGAGATACCTGATCCTCAACCTTTAATGACCCATCCCGATCCATTAGCACTCTTCTTCCCCGATGACAAGTCTCAAGGAGCTCACATGATATGCTCCAATTGTAATAAGAAAATTTCATGGACAGATATCTGTCCCGAATGTGGAGAAAAGATCATTCCTTGGGAATAACTGTCAATCAGTAAATAATCTAGTTTGGAGACCTAAATATGTTAATATCAAAATATCGAACAATAAAATCACTAAAAATCTGTTATTGGGGTCCCAGTATGTCTGGAAAGACATTTACTGTTACTGCAATAAAAGTAATCAAATCATTAGAAGATCCTAAAAGTGTGTTCGATTTTGTAACAGTCGCGGATCAAGAAACGGGAAGAACAGTCTTTTTCGATCAGGCAGTTTTTGGTTTTGGTAAAAAACCCGAATCAGATGAATTTTTATTTAAGATTCATGTCTTCACTACAGCAGGACAAGAACGATTGAAAGAGACAAGGAAAGTTGTTTTACAAGGAATTCATGGTATCGTGCTTGTAGTTGATGCGGACTTAGAACATTGGGATAAAAACGTATGGGCACTTAAAGAATTAAAGGAGTTAAAGGGAGAAGAAATTATTAAAAACAAAATTCCTTACACAGTTTTTGTTAATAAACAAGATCTTCCTTGGGGAACAAAAATCTCCCATAGGCATATTGAACATCTTTTCGAAGTTGCAGAAGTAACTGATCTATTCCCAGATTTAGAAGATAATGTTTTTAGTGGTTCATGCCAGCTAGCCCGTAAAGATCTTGCTAATTTATTAAAGGAAACTCCAAGAGATATCATTTTAAATACAGAAGGACATTTTAAGAAAGATTTTCGACCAGAATCATTTGACCCTATAATGAAATCACTTGAGAATATCGTCAAACTTGTTATTAAAAAACAATTAGCACAAGAATAATGACCAAAAAAACCATTATTTATATTAAAGATATGTACCTATCGTTAACTATTAGTATTCCTTGATTTATTTTTAAAAAAGATGTGCTATATTTATATGGTAAGTCAGATAAATTAGATATAAAATTGAAATTTGTCGAATCAATCTTTCAAGAAGCTGATAAATGCCTTTAGGGGACAAAAAATTATGTTTAGAAGATTCTTCTCTTGGTTTAAAAAACTCTTTTCAAGAAAAGAGGAAGAAGTAATAGTTGAAGAACCTATTGTAGAACCTATAATAGAGAAGGATGAGGAAATAATAGAAATTGAAGAATATAGTCCTGATATCTTTGAGGTTGCAGAAGAAGATAGTGAACTTTTTGAAGAGGAGAAATTTCTTGAAAGGCAAGTTAGAGAATTAAAGAAAGAAAAAGAAGCACTCCAAAGTGTTCATCAAATATTAGATCAGATAAATCCAGAGGATGATCTTTTTGAAACACTAGGAGCAACTGATTTTTGGAATGCTACTGGTTATTGTTCAACTGTGAGAGAGAAATTTGCAAAGGCTATTGATGAAAAAGATGACGAACAACAGCTCAAACATTATTGGCGAACAAATAAGATGTATATGCGTTCAGTTGAAGCTTATCGTGATGCTATAGTAAAAAGTGACATGTTACGTGCCCGAGTGATGTTACTAAATATTAGATTATTGTATGATGTACTTATTGAGATGCATCGTTTAAATCCACAGAATATTCCTAAACCACAAACACTAGATGTAGAAATGCGTAAAGAATATGTTAAAGATATATTAGTCGAAATTCTTGAAAAAAGCTCCTTCCCGCTAAGTATTAGAGAAATCTTGGATGTAGTAAAGAAAAACGAACAAATTTATGTTCTTGAATTGTTAACTGAAGAATCAATCCAATTTTATATTGAAACACTTGTTTCAGATGAATTTATTAAAGAAACAAAACGAATTATTGAATTAGTACCCCCACCTTTACCTAATATTCCTCTCGAGGTTAGAGAAAAGATTCCTGAAATGATTTTTGAGTTTGTTTATTCTCCAGATGTAAAGATGTATAGACGGGAGGATATTGGTAGAGAAGAACTTTCAGCTTTGTTTCCACCTGAAATTTACAAAGGTTTACAAGAACATGGTTTTTATCGAATAGAAGACGTTCAAGGAAAAATAGATGAGCTTGAAGATGTATTAATACACAAATTACATTTCGAACCAGATATGACTGCTATATCCTTAGGAATTTTGAAGGAAAGATTAGGACGATTAGATACAAAACAAACGAGTCATAAAAGTGATCAAAAATCTTTGATAACAAAAAGACGAAGGCTAAGTGAGGAAGCAGAAGAAATTACTGAAGAGACCGAACCATCGATTGAAGAGATTGAGGAAAGAGATCAATCTGAAGATTTTATAAAAATCACTCATCAAGATATTATCAATTCACCCATCCCCAGACCATATCAGCTTGAAGCCTATTATATGTTCAAAGGTAATAGATATAATGCCAGTGTAATTGATTCCCCAACTGGTTCAGGAAAAACTTTGATGGGTATGATGTGCATACAAGATTGGTTAAGGAATTTACGAAAGAATGAATCAATTCTAGTGCTTGTTCCAACTCAAAATTACCAATCTCAATGGGTTGATTCTATTTGTTTTAATGAAATCGGTCTACAAATATCTCCAACTTATGTCTTTTCAGGAACAATTACTCAATTAGAGAATTTTATTGCTAAAACACGGGAAATTCCTCCAATTATTATTCTCACCTATACTTCATTGGCTCAAGTTCTTGGGGCAAAAACCATGAAAGAAAAAGAGCTTAAGCAATTGATCAATTGGTTGGGCATCCGCAATGTTATCTTTGATGAAGCACATAAAATTGTAGAACAAGAAGCTAGTGCAACTTATGAAGTTGTTAAAAGAATGATTAAATTATATAAAGGAGCACATATTGAGAATTTGATTGGTTTTTCTGGTACAGCCAAAGCATATGAAAAAGCATTCAAACGTCTTGGTCTTAATCTCATTTACATTGTACCAGAAAAGGAGTTAGTGTTACATGGTTTTGTTGCACCAATTGCTGAATTAGGTGTAACATTTGCTTATTCAGGTCGAGAAAAAGCTATAAGAGAAATTCATAATGAAATTAAAATAAATATGAAACAGTTATGGAGCTATTTTGGTTATAACGAATTACGTAAAGAATTTCAGAAAATCCCCCAAAATGATCGTTTATTCATTTGCAAAGAATTGTTGGGTATGTATAATACTTATAAAAATGAAGTAGCGACAGAAAAACTCAAAGCTAAATTTGTTGATTGGGCTCCTGGTAAAGATAAAGGACCACTTTCATTAAATGATGTTAATTTAGTACTAGCTATTCAAGTCTATAATAGCTGGTCAGATATTACCTTGGCTGCCAACTCAAATCATCCAAATTCTGCCAGGGAAATAGTTGATGAAACTGATAAATTAGTTATGAGATTAGAACAATTGATTCGTATTCCTAGCCTTAAGAAGATGATTACCAGTGAAAAATATGGCAATCGCATGTTAAAAAATACTACACTTTATAATATTCGAAAAGAAGCAAAAGATCGACGAGAAGCTCAAAATGAAATTAAAGATATAACATGTTCAACAATGGTTGGAATTTACAAAGCACTTGATACTTGGGCTAGAACGAAAATTGGTGAAGGACGTGTTGGGACTTTACAATCAATAATTAATGCAGAAGAAGAAATTCGAGATGTTAAAGGAGTAGTTATCTTTGATACTGGTCGAACCATTAAACTGGAAGATGAATCAGGTATTGGATCACCTGGTTTCTCTGGTGTTGGTGGTAGTTTTGCTCAAAGCTTAGGAACAAATATCATTAATTACAATCCTATTGCTGTCCAATCTTCTGAGATGTATATTAGTTATAATCCCAATTTAGAAAAACCACTACATGTTATGATGGCGGATTTCATAAGAAATGATGTAATTGTTGATAAATTAACAGAAAGGATTTTCATGGAATTGATTTATGATCTACCATTCCAAGAACAGCTTAGTAATTTCATTTATTTGACTTTTAGGGAATTAATGGTTTCCTATGCTTCATCCTTAAAAAATGTTTATCGTGTTAGATTATCGGAGTTTTCAAAGAAAGTCTTTGAACCTTTACAAAGTTTCATTGATGAAATGGTTATCTTAGATGATAATCTAGCGATTTCTGTTAATCTATTAAAAGATCGGATTAGCGATCCGAGTATCAGAATTAATAATATTATTTTGAAATTATATGATTATGCAATTATTGCACGAAAAATTGAACAAGCTAAAAAGGGTACTTTACAAACAGCAGATGGCGAATTTCAAGAATATTATTATTTGAATATGCCTGCTGGCAGACAAAAACAACTAATCTATGATCTAGTCTCTGATTTCCTAGACTCAGAAGAATTACCAATACATTTAGTTTTTGTCTCATCATGGGCTAGAACTGGGTGGGATGTTCGAACACCAGATATACTAATTGATGCTACTGCTACTCGAGATGTGACAGCTTGGCAACAATTACGTGGTAGAGCTATGCGAGCGCTAGAAAGTTGGACCATTGATTGTTATCGAACCATTTCTGTTCTGTTAGGAAAGAGTAGTAATGCTGAGAAAATCATTCAACGTTTACCTGTTGATATGCAAAATAATTTTGAAAAGATCAGAAAGGAATTTACTCCTAAGGAAGAATTCACAGAGATAATGACTGAGTTATTGTATAATTCCATTGATGAAGCACAAATTCCACCTGAAGTAAAAGTTACTTTAAAATCGAAAGTAAATTCGGGTAACGTAAATAATCTTGATACCCATGAACGAATGAAATTGATCATTTATTTAATGTTATCAAAGAATAAAGTTGCTCATATCTTTGAAATGGTAAAAGCATCAGGATCATCGAGACAAGTTGAACTTGATAAAAGTACTGGCACATGGAAGAGAAAAGCATCGATTGCTAAAAAACATCGTGAAGAGCCTATTTTGCCAGTTCCAGGTGCAGAAAGAAAAAGAGGTAAATATATTGCACCTTTAATTTATTCAAAAGATCCTACTGTTGATACACCATCAGAAATTAAAGATACCTTACAAGGACTTCTTAAAGGATTGGATGAAGACCTATTAGATGATTGGGTTTTATCACTTGTAGAAGAGAATGAGGCTCAAAAGAAAGTAAACTTAGAAACGGAATCAGAAAGGGAACGTTTAGAATTAGAGGAACTTGCACAAGAAGTCGAATTGCCAACTCAAATGGAGATAGACGGAGTAACTGAAGCCGTCTTGAAAGAGTTTTTGAATGATATTGATAAGATTGAATTCTAAGTTAATTTTCTACTTTATTCTTTTAATCTTTCACGTAGAATAATATCTTAGGTCGTCCTCGTTTCTTTGTTATTATCGGTTTCTTCTCCACGGTACCATTCATTATAAGTTTAGCTAAAATATCATAAAGTGTTGTTCTGGGGATATTTGTTAATGAAGCTAGTGTACCTCGAGTAATAGGTCCTTTTTCAGTTAAGATTTTAACTAAAAAATCTTCAATTTTTATATGATTTTTAATTTCCTCTTCTGGACCATAAACAAAAGCTGTTCTTTGACTATAAACAATCAAATCTTTACTTATTTCCGTTTCATCTAAATGTTTTCGAATCAATTTGTCAACTTGTTCGCTAATCGAATATTCTTCAGACATAGTATAGGTCCCTCTCAATAGGTTTTCCAAATATTAATTAAATTGCTAGATAATAAAAGTTATGCGAATATCCAAAATAAAGATTTTTTTCAAGTAATTAATCTATAATTAATTTCTAATTTATAGGTAAATGACCCAAGACAAAAGTCTTTTAATCATTTATGAACAAGAGAAAGATGGAGTAACTGAGTGTGTCAGAGTTAAAAGGGCAAAATGTTAATTTTTCTATTAAAATAGAAAATGATAAAGAAGCTGAAAAAAAGGCAAAAAATCATACCCTTATAGGAAACACTATCAGTTTTAATGTTTCAGTTACTAAGAAAGAATCCGCTGGTTCTTCTTTCACATTAACCGGTTCATCACTTGATGTAAATTCAAAACAAATAGGTATTTGGTCTTGGATTGAAAAGAAAACATATACCTGTATGATTTGCAAATTACCAATAAAAGAAGGACAAAAAGTATCTAGATGTCCCATGTGTCAATCATTGTTTCATGATGAACATATTTTTGAATGGTTAAAAGTAAAAGGAAAGTGTCCAGTGTGTATTCAATCATTATTACCAGGTGGTACAGAATCAGTAAATTTGTAATGGAGATAGATTAAATCTTAAAGAGATGTTTAGTATGAGCAAAAAACCAAAGACCAAACAATCTTTTGATGTAGATGTTATAAAAACTCCCGAAGGACAAGTTCCTACAGTCGATAGTTTTCATCGCGTAATAGATGGCTTATTTGGAGAAGTTTTGGACACCAGGAAGGATATTGTTAAACTTATACCTAATTTAGAGAAAGAGCTAAGTAATTTGAGAGAAATACTTGCTCAACAAATGGTATTATATGAGTTATTGAATTCTTCAATTAAGAACATCGAAGAGGAACTTAGTGAACAAGGAAAGAAAATTAGCAAAATACAAAAAATCTCTTCAGAGACTCCACAAAGTACTACCACAGAAGCAGATCTAACCGATCAATCAAAGAAGGCTATTGCTAAATTAATTCAAACAGAACTTAACGAAGGAACAAAACCCATCTATGCTTCTTTAAAAGTATTAGAAGATGAGATAACTAAATCAAGTGCTAATACTTTAAAGAAAGTGGAAAAACAACTTGATAGCATAAAAGATCAGATTGATGATCTCTCATCAAAAACAGAATTACAAATGTTAGAGATTTTGGAAACAATTAATCCAAGTCCAATTAAAAGTTCTTCTTCATCTTCTGAAAGTAAATCAACCACTAAAAGAAAGCTTCCTTCTTAAAAATTCTTTATCAGAAGTATACCTATAAAGTTCTAAACAAAATACATTAAATAAAATAAAAAAAGAAATTCATTTAACTAAAGTGCTGGTATATAGTAGAGAGAAGAGAAAATTAATAGGGGTGATAGTCCCCTATGGAATTTCTAAAACGGAAATGTCAACTTTGGATACGCCATCTATATCAGCTAATTCTTCTTTGATTGTCTCCATGTTTACATTTTTGAATTCTTTAGAATCAATATAACCTTCATATACACAGCTTTCTTGGGTAAAGCATAACCCTGTTGAATATAATGTTTTTATGCCTGCTTTCATAAACAGTGAACCCATCTTCTTGAGAAAGTCTGGACTAAGCTTTCCAACCTC
>JAEORM010000046.1 GCA_016840905.1 Candidatus Gerdarchaeota archaeon
AAGTAATAATAGATTAACTTTATATGAATCTATTTCCTTAATATATATAGTTGCTACTGAAATCAGACTTGAATAAATTTGAGTAAATATTTAAATACAACAGATTCACAAGATTATTTTCGTGGTATTAAGCTCGCGGAAATATGATTCAGAGCGAAATGGCAAGTCTTTCTTGCTTTAGAGGTCACATAAATCAGTCTGGTTTAAGGTTAAGCTTAATGACTCAAGAACAGAATAGAAATTTAGAAAAATTGCTGGAAAATACTACCGTCCTATTGGAGACTATAGCTTCCGAAATCATACATTCAGCAAATAAAATCTATGCGTGTTATCATCCAGGTGATATTAATTCTAGTTTGTTTGATTTTAAAAATAGAAATATAATTGATGATTTTAATCAAAATTTTAACCTTATTAAAGAAACCTTAACTAATAATTTAGCATCTCTCCCTTATAAAGAGAAAAATGATGAAGTACTTATTTTAGCGAATTTTCTATCAGAAATAAAAGAATTTGATCTTGCAATTGATCTCTATAAAAATCTCACAAAACTTGATTCATCTAACCATTTTGCTTGGACAAATTTAATGACTATTTACATTCATAAAGGAATGCATTCTGATGCCATGGAATGTTATCTTCATCTACCACCAGAGTTCATTGAATATTCCAAAAATGAAAAAACTGATTCTAGTGCAAATTCATACAGAATTTTGAATATCTCAACAGCTTACCCCATGTATCACACATTAAGGTCCTTAGGTAGTGAAATAAAAGAGTCTAAAGAATTAAAACAACAGTACGAGCAAGAATTACGAGAGCTATATTCTGAAAAAGAATTTATTTTAGGTCAAGAAGCGTTAGAAAATGATAATTTTGATGAAGCATTTATTCAACTCACCAGTTTGACCAATAAGTTTTCGGAGAGTCACGTGCTGCAATTCTTCATAGGAAAAGCAGCTTTAGGTGGAAAACATTATCTTATAGCTGAAGAATATTTCAAAAAAGCTATTCAAATAAAAAGCGAAATTCCTGAATACTGGGGTGAACTAGCTGATTGTTTCTTTGCTCAACATAAGAACGATCAAGCAATCAAAGCTTTGAAAACAGCTTTAGCAATTGATCCTGCAAGTCAGAAGTGTTGGGAATTAGCTGGAAGAATGATATCTACGATTGAATCACAAGGTGAATATGATTATTTTATAAAACAGATACAACTTATGCCATCAGCTGAAGCTATACTAAATTTTGTAGATGGCTTAATACGTAAGAAAAGATATGATAATACACTTGAAATTCTTCAAATTGGTGTGTCAAAATTTCCTGATAATGCTGGTATATTAGAAAACTTAGCTTTGGTTTATGAAAGAATGGGAAAGTTTGATGAAGCAATAGGGATTTATGAAGAGCTTCTCATGTCAGGAAAATCAGTACAGAAATATTTACGAAAAATAACTTCAATTTTAACGGTTTTACATGACGATAAAAGATTGGTTAAAATTCTTAAAATGGTATCTTCCTATCTTCCATGGGATGAAACTACTCTTTGGAATAAAATAGGCGATTTACTGATGAGAGCTAAAGATTATCTTGGAGCAAGCGAAGCATTCAGAAAAGTAATTTCGTTTGATGCAGATGACCCTCGTATCCAATTCAATCTTGGATTAGCTTATCAAGAATTGAGTTTATTCAAGAAAGCTGAAGAAACTTATAGGAAGGTTCTAGAACTTGATCCAAGTGATCATGCTGCTCTTAATAATCTAGGAAATGTCTTAAAAGAGCTAAAACGGTATGATGAAGCTATACAGGCATATCAAACAGCTATTGATATTGAGCCAAAAAAAGCTATTTCTTGGGCAAATTTGGGTATACTTTATGAAGAACTCAAACTAAAAAATGAAGCAAAAGAATGTTATCAAAAGGCAAAAGTAATTGCGTTAAAAAATAAAGATTACAAATCTGCTGCTCAATTTGAAGAGTGGGAAAATTCTCTATGACCTCTGAAGATAAAATAGACCTTCCAGATTGGAGGGTTGCTCAAAATACCATTGCTACATTTCTTTCAGAGAATAGTTTTGATGTCTGGGAAGAGAGAAGCATTGGAAACAAAAGGATAGATGTTTTAGCAAAACGTGAGTATAAGGGTAAATTATACTATTTGATTTTTGAAGTCAAGCACTATCAAAATGTTACAGCGAGTGTAGAAGAAATGTTTGTAAAGCAGTTAGAAGAATATGTTCAATCTTTAATTCTCAGAGAAATTCAAAGAAAGACAACAAAACAGATATATGAAAATTATATTTTTATTGGTTATCTTATTCTCTCAAAAGATTATGGTATATATTTGAATAGAAAAAGAAACTGGCGTAAAAAAGAAAAAATTTCTGAAAACACGGAATTAAATAAAATCTGGAGGAGGAATGTTTACTTGTTTTGTTCTTCACCCCAATACATTAGAAAGAATCTGGAGATTCAAGGTATCAAATTCTATTCCCAATCAAAAATATCTGATTTTCTAACCAGTACTAGCAATAATAATAAAAATCAAAAGAAGAAATAATTCAAAGATGAGTACAGATCTTTCATCTCTTAAGGAGAAAATGTATGCAATTCACATAATAGATCAAGGAATAAGTCTACATAGTGAGAAATTCTCCGATTTCTTGAATATTGATGATTTCCTTGTTTTTGGTTTTATTTCTGCTCTTCACAGTTATACTCACTCTGTTGGAGATGAGGAGGTTCTCTCTATGGATTATGGTACAGCTAAAGTTCTATTTAGGTCATTACATGATAATAATCTTCTAGTTGTAATTTTGAAAGAAGCTTTACCTAAAGAACAAGAACAGGCCATTTTGGATGAACTAACAACAAAATATGAGCTGATAGTTTCTGATAAGGATATTTCAGAAATTCAATCATTAATAGATATTAAAGAAAGATTAATTCCTCTTGAACTTATTTTAGAAATGA
>JAEORM010000047.1 GCA_016840905.1 Candidatus Gerdarchaeota archaeon
AAAAAAAGAGCAAAGTAACCAATGGTTACACCTAATCTCCACCAACCCCCAGTATAAACCGCTCCAACAACGATCCCTCCAAAACCAAAAATAAAAGATGGTAGCATAATATACATGAAACGTAAGAGTAATTTTCGTTCCCATTTGCAATCTAATCGTTCCTTATTAGGACAACTTTCACAATCGGCATCATCACGATGTGTGCAAGACGTGAAAATAATTTTTTCAGTTGTAGTTTCTTCAGTCGTTCTAACAACCTCAAGAGTTTGAATAGTTAAAATTGTAGGTAAATTTTCCTTAATAATTTATTGAAAATAAATTAATGAATAAAAGATATATTCAATGTTTACTCATACTAGTAATATGTTAGATTTGAGTAAAAATAAAATTGATTGTTTCTATTGTCAAGATATTAACAAAGACGATCAAACATATCCTGTAAGAAAAGGAAAATATAGTTATGAAGGGCTAGTTACCAGATGTCTTTGGCATTCAGCCTTTCAATGTTCAGAATGTCAAAAATATTATCATTTTAGTTATCTTTATTGGTGTCCAACGACAAATAAAATTGTTTGTGGAAAATGTAATAAACCCGTTCTTTATCCAGTTAAATTTTGGAATAGGACTTATGCTTATGCATTTACTTGCAAGGATTGTGGAGAGATACATTATGATTTACTTTATTCAGAGTTTGAAGGTAATCATCCATGGCAAATGAATAAAGGAGATTTATTTGAAAAAAATCCTTTGAATTCCGTGTTAAAAGCACAAAATCCTTGGGATCCCGTTTGGAAACCAATCAAAAAACAAAAAGGAATAACAATCACTATTGAAGAAGCTTTGCAAATTGAAAACAAAGTACATCCCTATTTGAAAGATTTTAATTTAGTAACACTTCATTCAGACCCAAAAGATGAAGATAAAATAGACTTAACAGAAACAAAGCAAAGATGGGAAAAAGCAAGTCATAATTGGATGAATATGCAATTTGAAAATAAAGAGGATAAAGGAGATAGCAGTAGGGAATTTATTATCGATCCAGCACTGTGGAAACAAATAGGTGAAGTAAAAGGATTAAAAGTATTAGATGCTGGCTGTGGGAATGGTTATCTTTCAAGACAATTAGCTAAAAAAGGAGCTCAAGTTGTAGGGGTAGATTTTGCTCAAAATTTCATTGGCTATTGTAAAAAGAGGGAAAAAGAAGACCCATTAGGTTGTACATTTTATTGTGGATCATTAACTGATCTATCCTTTTTGAAAGATGAAACATTTGATTTGGTTGTTTCGAACATCGTTTTGGTTGACGTACAAGATTATAAAACAGCCTTCAAAGAAATCAATAGAATTTTGAAATTTAATGGACGATTTATTTGGTCAAATCTTCACCCAATCTTTGGTAGCTTCAATCAAATATTCTTTAGAGTCCCTTATGACACACCAAGAAATGAGGAGCGATTATTTGTTCTACTTGATAGGTATTTTGATTCAGGAGCAATACTAGCTTCTTGGGGGAAAATCAAACCAATTTGGCAATTTCATCGAACACTAGAAGAATATACTCGTGCATTATTTGATGCTGGTTTTCTTATTAGAGAGATTATAGAACCAAAACCATCACTTGAAGACATTAAAAATAATCCTAGAACGTTAGCCTTTGATACTGACCGTATACCAATTTTCATAATTTATGATTGTGTTAAAATGATGGTACAATGAATGAATAATACTATCTGATTTAATTTTTTTTGTAAAATTCTTTTTCTATTTTCAATCTGAACATGATAAAAAACACATATTCTTATATGAGAATATTCTTATATTAGAATACTAACTATATTTTGATGAAAATGTTGCAAAAAGAAATAGTTATTTTGTCATTGATAAATGAAAAGCCATCACATGGATACAGTCTTGAGGAGAAAATAGAAGAAAGAGGAATGAGGAATTGGACCGATATTGGTTTCTCTTCAATTTATCGGATAATATCTACTTTAGAAAAGAAAGCGTTAGTTGAAAGTGAAATAGTACAAGAAAAAGGAGAGGGAAGAATACAGAAGAAATACACAATTACCAATAAGGGTAAGATCGAACTAAAGAAAGCTGTATTAGTAGCATTGGAAACATCTACAAGAATGAAATCTAATTTTGATTTAGGATTAGCAAATATCTGGTTGCTATCAAAAGAAGAAGCACTTGAAGCATTAAATAAGTACCTGCAAGGAATTGATGATCGTAATAAACAAATGAATGAAAGTTGGAATAAATTAGGTGAGAAGGAAAGGATTCCTTTCTTGGTAAATGCCTTATTTGAACATGCAGAAGTAATGATGAAAGCTGAGAGAAATTTTGTACAAAAATTAATAGCGAAAATCGAAATGGAAGGAATTTAAAATCTTTAAGAAAAGGTGATGTTAAATGTTTAAAGAATTGATAATTGATGCACATGTTCACACTTTCCCCACAAAAGAAGTAGGTGAACAAGTGTTAGAAAATATCAAAAAAGAAACAGGGGTAACTTATTTTTGTTATGGAACTATTGAAGAATTAAGAAAGGTAATGTATAAATGTGGAATAAATAAATCGGTTATGGTTAATTTTGCTCCTGAAAATTGGACTAAAGGAAATAATTTTTGGACATGCGCTATTGCAAAAGGAACAGAGGATTTAGTACCGTTTATTAGTCCACATCCAAGAATGAAAGGAAGAAAGCCTGTTGATGAAATAAAACACAAACTTCGTTGGGGAGTGAAGGGAATAAAATATCATCCAGAAGCACAAAAATTCTATCCTAATGAAAAAAATATGTGGCCAGTATATGAATATTGTCAAGAAAAAAATCT
>JAEORM010000048.1 GCA_016840905.1 Candidatus Gerdarchaeota archaeon
GATACTTGTGTTTATGACATTCTGTTCTTGATTGCCTTCTGCCAATGATCCCCAAACTAAAACCATAGCTGTACAAGGACTAGATCCCAATAAAATAACTGCAATAATTAAATCATTATTACCTGGTAATATTAGGTAAGCTAAACCTGCAGCAACTAATGGAGCAATTATCCAATTAGATACAAGTGTAAGAATTATTGGTAAAGGATTTTTACCTAATTTTTTTACTTCACTAAATTGAAGATTTAACATAGCTGGATACATCATAAAGAATAAACAAATACCAATAGGAATATTGATACCAGTTCCACCCCTCCATTCATCAAAAATATTCACATTACTTAAGGCAGAACCAAATGCAGGCCAATATCTAGAAAATAATATTCCTATTCCCATGCAAATAACTACCCATAATGCTAGAAATTTCTCAAAGAATTTTAATTTTGATTTTTTTTTGATAGGTTCTTTTGGTAGCTCATTTAGTTCTGTATTTTTTACTTCATCATTTATACTGCTTTCAGTTTCGGACATTCTACTATTCACTCAGTCTTAAGTTCCTAGTTTAGTTGTAGCTTGTTTATAAGGCAAGTATATGAAAATTTTTTTATATAAAAAATTTTCCACATATATTAGTGCTTCATAATGTCAAAACACAAAGAAATAATCAAAGAAGAATACGCTAAAGCATTAGAAAATGCGAAAAGTAAAGGTTCGAGTTGTTGTTCAAGTGAAGATACAACCGATCAAGAAAATTCATGTTGTTCTTCAAAACTTTCTCTTACTCCTAACGTTCAAATTGTTATTCCATCTTTTGGGTCTACAACCAATTTAGCTGGGAAAGCTAATCTAAAGACTGGTGATGTTGTAGTTGATTTTGGTAGTGGACCAGGTCACGATTTGATTCAAGCAGCTAAAATAATTGGGAAATCAGGTAAAGCTATTGGTATTGATTTTACACCTGAGATGGTTGAAAATGCGACTAATTTAGCTAAAAAGATTGGTTTGGATAATGTTGTAGTTTATCAGGGTGATATAGAAAATGTTCCACTCGAGTCTAATATAGCAGATGTGATCATATCAAATTGTGTCATAAATTTAGCCAATGATAAATTAGCAGTATTTAAGGAAGCATTTCGGATTCTCAAATCTGGTGGGCGCTTATTTGAGTCCGATGTTATAGCAGGTCAGGTTTTTCCAGAAAGTCTAAAAGAAAATAAGGAAGCTCTTTGTGGTTGTATTGCCGGTGCATTAACTAAAGAAGGTTATATTGAATTAATAAAAAAAGCAGGATTTATTGATATTAACATACATATTGAACAAAGTTTTGGAAAGCAATTTCAATGGCAAGATAAGGAATATTCAACTTATAGTGGTATTATTACTGCTAAAAAGCCTTAAGTTGGTTATCTAAGAAATAAAGTAGAAATAGTATGAACATATCACATGTAATAGACCAAGAATTGGTTGCGATTTAAATGACTAAAGAGCAGGATGAGAATACGGTAAAAATTATAAAAATAGAAGGTCAAGAAACTAATAACCCCTTATCGATAGATACAATTGATATAAGTCATATTTGTAGCTGTAATATAGATTTCAAAAAATATACTTCAAATATTACTGGTTTTGAGTATGCTGATGATTTTTCTAATTTCTTAAAACTCATTTCTAATCCAATTCGATTTAAAATTCTTTTAATTTTATTGACAAAGGAATGGTCATGTAATTGCGAATTTGAATCTGTTTTTAATGAACATCAAACCTTAATTTCTCATCATCTTCGAAATCTTAGAGAAGGTGGTTTGATCGATTTCAAAAAGCAAGGTCAATGGAAATTCTATAAAATAGAGCCAAAATTTAGACCTTTACTTGAACAATTGCGAGATTTATTATTCACTCTTAAAGAGGAATGAAAATTATTTAAGGACTGATTGAAGATATTGGTTGATCTTTCGTTTCATCTATAAAATCAGCCAAAGATTTTTCACTCAAATCTATTGTTGTACGAATGTCTTCTATAATACAATCTCTAAGAAAGAATAGTAGTTTAGGTAATAATTTAATATCTTGAATAATAAAGTTAGGATTTTCTTTTTCAAGCTGTGGTTTGGTGAATATCATTTCATGATCAAACATTGCTATTGTTCTAATTCCTGCTTTTTTACTAGCTATAATATCACTTGCTTGATCACCAATTGATATTAATTCATCAGGGTCTAATCCCAAAGCTTCCATTGCTTGGTAAAATCCTTTTGAACTAGGTTTAATAGATTTCATTTCATCTCGAGTTAATACTAAATCGAATTCTTTGATTTCTGGGATTTCTTTTTCAGCAGCATCAATAATGCTTCTGCTCGAATTGGTTATCAAAATAATTTTGTAATCTTCTGATAATAGTTCCCTAAGAACTTGTCTAGCGCCATTTTTTGGAACTATTCGTTTGCGGTTTTTAGCATAAATAATACCAACTGTAACTACAAATTTTAGTGCTTGAAAATTAGTCATTCCTAATTTTTTGCCCATATTAAAAGACATTTTAAGGAAACTCGTTTTACTAGGATGTTTCTCAATTTTAGTTAAATTATCAAAAATTTCTAAAGAGGCTTCTTTCATTAGTTCTTTATTAATATCTTTTTTAATCATGAATGCTGCACTAGTAATCGGGTAACCTATTCTGTTTTGAAATGAAGATAATACACCATCAAAATCAAAAATTATTCCTTTAATTGGTTTGATACAAAAAGCTGGAATAGCATTATCATCTATAGTAGTAGGTATTTCAGAAGTCATTTTCTAAAGTCCTATTTAATTTTTAGTTTATGAGCCAAACCATTTTGGAATATTAACTACAATTATTTATTCTTCTTCTTAATTAATGAAGCTTAAGATATGTACTATTAATTGAATTATCTCTCCTATTTAAGAAAATAAATAAGAGTAATCACATAGGTTATGCATTTAGCATTTTTCTTATTTCTTCAACCAAGAATTCAGCTGTTTTTTCCAAATATTTTTGTCCTTTAATTGCTGTTGCTTTAGTAGGATCACCTAGGATTCCTATTTCTGATAAAGCCTTTATATTATTTTTCAGAATAAGATCTCCTTCCAGCTCACCAAAGCTTCCTACATACCCTGGTGCAAACCTTTCTTTTTTAACTAATTCACTATTTAGATATAACACAATTGATGTTTCTAGTTCTCCTGCATGAGCACCAGATTCTTCTTTTGTTATATCTTCTTCAAGGGAGAATTGCATTAATTTGTCTATGTACGTATATAAATCTGTATATCCTAAGATTTTCTTATCTGGATGTTGTTTTTGTAATTTTTCTATAATTTCCTTAATAGTAGTGAAATTACCACCATGACTAGGAATGAATATAATATTCTGAAATCCATGTTGGACCATTGATACAGTATAATCGGAAATAATTGCTTTCAAAGTTTCTGGTTTCAATGATATTGTTCCTGGGAAACACATATGATGACTTGAACAACCAAAACGAATAGTTGGTCCTTGAAGTGCTTTTCCTAATTTCTTAGTTATTTCTGTAACAATATATTCTCCTATTAGGGAGTCAGTTATTATTGGTAATTGTGGACCATGTTGTTCGATAGACCCTACTGCTATTATAATCGTTTTTACCCCATTATTAAGATGATTTTTAATATCAAGCCAAGTCATTTCTTCTATTTTGAGTCCTTTCATCATAATTTACCCTTTTTCTTGGGCTTTTTGTCACTAATAAAAATAACTATTGGTCAATTTTTTGCATTAGTCAAGATAGCTATCTATTTTATTAAAATAATTAATATATAAATCGACAAAAATATTGCTAATTATTAGAATAGGGTTAAGAAAATAAGTATTTGTCTCTAAAGTAAATATTATAATAGTTAATCTAGTTTATTTGATAATATTAGAACTAATTTAAATATTAAAATTAATCAATTGAGTGTTCTATAAATGAAGAAATCTCTCACTATTCTACATTTAGAAGATAACAAGAATGATGTGGAACTGGTAAAGGAATTTCTCTCGCTAGGAGGCATAGATTGTAATTTCTTAAGTACAGATAATAGAGAGGATTTTATAAAACTATTAAAAGGAAATAAATTAGATCTTATATTAGCTGATTATAGTTTACCTTCATTTGACGGTTTAAGTGCTCTTAAATTAGTACATGAAATGGGTTATAATATTCCTTTTATTTTAGTTTCAGCTGTTTTAGGAGAAGAATTAGCTATTGAGGCTCTGCAAAGTGGTGCCACTGATTATATTCTAAAATCTCGTATGGAACGATTGATACCAGCAATTCGAAGGGCTCTACGAGAAGTAGAAGAAAGAGATCAACGTATGAGACTTGAGAAAAATATCACTTTCCTTGAAAATCAATATCAGAAGATAGCTGAAAGGATCCGTGGTTTTTTAAAAATGGATTTGCCATCGGGAAAATTTTCATTGGTTGATCAATTTATTGAAGAATTAAGTGGATACCCAATTGATGAATGGTACAGTACGCCTAATTTTATAAAGAAAATTATTCATCCCGATTTTATCGATTATTATACTGAAAATTTCAAGAAAATGGAAGATGGTTTCGTACCAAAAATGCTTGAGTATAAAATCATACAAGCTGATGGTGAGGAACGGTGGTGGCTTCAATTTAATATAGGTGCTTATGATATCGACCAAAGACTAATATCAGTTTCAATAGTAATTATAGATAACACCGAAACCAAAGAAACAAATTTGAAATATCAGAACTTGTTTGAAAATGCTCTTGCAGGTATGTATCGTACAGATATAGATTCTGGAATGATTATAGAAGCAAACGAGACCATGGCTAATATTTTTGGATATAAATCTGTGGATGAATTGAAAAGGATTTCAGCCAAGGAATTATATCCTTCTGATGCTTTAAGACTTGAGTTTATTAGTGAAATTAAAGCTAATGGGTTTGTTAAAGGTTATCAGATGCAACTTAAACGAAAAGATGACAAGTTAATTTGGGTACGACTTTCAGCTAAAATCTATCCTTCAGAAGGCTTCATAGAAGGAGTGATAATAGATATATCTGAAGAAAAGAAAATTCAACAAGACTTATTTGATCGTGAACAAGAACTTGAAAATATCTTTGAACATAAAGGTACAGCAACACTCATCATTGATGAAGATATGAGAATTATTCGTTGTAATCATCAATTGGAATTTATTATGGGTTATAAGAAAGAAGAATTAGAGAAAAGAAAATGGCCTGAATTTATTCATCCTGATGATATGCATAGGTTAATGACGTACCATATGGAAAGAAGGAAAAATCCCACATTAACACCAAGTAGTTATGAATGTAAATTGATACATAAAACTGGTCGAATTATAACTGCATATCTAACAGTTGGCATGATTCCTGGAACAAGAAGAAGTATTGCTTCATTTTTTGATATCACAGAGAAGAATATTGCTGAAGAAGCATTACAAAGGGATAGAATTGTTTTCAAGTTGATAGCTGAATCAGCAGTACAATCAATTGATTTACGGGATTTGTGTCAAAAGGTTTTGATTGGTCTAGTAGACACTATGGGTTTTGATTCAGGATCAATACGAATATATTATGAAAATGAACGCATTCTTTTACCAATGGCTGAATATGGCTTAAGTGAAGAAGCAAAACATTTCTTGGGTTATATTTCAATTGATAATAAAGAGCTACCTTTAACTCAATTCATTGGCAAAGAGATTTTTGCTCCTGATGTACAAAAACATGATTTTCTTAAAAATACCGATCTTTATTCAAAATATAAATGTCGAACCTTTATTTCATGGCCAATATTTAATGCTAATAAAAAATTCTTAGGATCTTTACAAATAGGTTCTCTAAAAAAGATTAATCTCACCGAAGATGATCGGAATTTCTTCGTAAATATTGCTAATATCTTTGCTACTGCTATCGAACGTAAAATGGCTGATGAAGCATTAAGAGAAAGTGAAAGCCAATATCGTAATTTAGTTGAATCTTTACCTGGTCATTTAGGATTATTAATTTTACAAAACAACGAGATCAAATATGCAAGTCCTACCATCTTTGAAATGTTAAAAATTAAATCAATAAAGGATATTATTGGTTCAGATGCGCTACAATTTTTTGTTGAAAAATATCATGAGGATATAGACTCATATATGAATTCAGTATTTGAAATTGAATCAGGTCGTTCACAGATATTTGAAACTACTCTCAAAAGAACTACAAATGAAGAATTTCCTGGTGAAGTTATTGCTACACTAACCTCTTTTAGAGGTGAACCAGCAGTACAATTGATTATTTGGGAAATAACCGATCGTAAAGAAGCTGAAGAACAAATTCGGGAAAATGAAGAGAAATATCGAAGTTTAGTTGAAACCTCTCCTTCAGCTATAGCATTAATTGATTTATCTGGTAAAATCCAATTTATCAATAAACATGCTGTGGAAATTTTTGGCCTAAAAAATGATAATGAATTAATTGGTAAAAACCTTAGTTCTTTTGTAGCTGACCCTCAAATAGTTACTTTAGAGCAATTATTTAAAAAATTGTTAGCCAATAATGAACGGTTTACTAGTGAATTAATCTTTCTCAGAAGAGATAAAACAGCATTCCAAGGTGAATTAACAGCATCAATAATAAAAGGAATAAAAGGTGAACCAAAAGCATTTATTGCCATTCTCCAAGATATTACCCAACGAAAAGAATTCGAACGTCATAGAAGATTATTGGTTAATATTATTGAAAACAGTAAAGAAGTGGTTATCTCGTCTAATGAAAATGGTATAATTCATTTTGCTACTTCCCCTCTAGAGGATGTTTTTGGATATAAACCAGAAGAGATAATTGGTAAATCAATAAATATTCTATCACCACCTGGAACTGAACAAGTGCAAGATAATCTCTTCAAGAGTATTCCTGCTGTTGGTAAAACAACTTTTGAAAGTGTTAGAAAACATAAAGACGGTTCATTAATACCGGTAATTATGACATTAACTTATCTAAAAGATATTGAATCAAATACTTCTACAATTAATGCTATCATAGTTGATATCTCGGAACTTAAGGAATTGGAAGCTAGCTTGAAAGATCGTTCATACGAACTTGAGGTTTTGAATAAGATTATCTCAGCAGGATATATTGCCCGAAATATGGATGAATTATTAGATTTCACCTTGACAACAATTCTTAATACGCTTGATTTTAGTGGCGGAGCAATTTATCTGATTGAAGAAAAAGAAGAAGTAGCTAATATAAGACGTTCCCTTGGATTATCAAATAATTTTATTTCTAGTGCTCAATCAATCCCATTAAAACACTCTGCCTTTAAGAATCTTCTAATGGATGGTAAAACTATCTTTGTTGAAAATTATATGTCTAAAAGTGAAGGGCATAAAGATACGGGGATTCATACACTTATAGGGGTTCCATTCTTTTCTAAACAGAAAGTTATTGGTTGTTTGATTTTAGGTACAAAAGAAAAAAGAGACTTAACTAAAGATGATTTGAGTGCTTTAGAAGCAATTGGACAAGAAATGGGTACAGCTATTGCAAAAATGCAAACTGAAGAAGAATTAATCGTTTCCCAAAGAAGTTTGCAACTCATTTTTGATGCTATAAAAGATTCCATTATTGTTATTGATATAAAAACTGGGCAAATCCTTAATGTCAATAAATTTGCCCAAGAAAAATTAGGTTATCCATCAAAAACTCTTCTCACCAAGACATTGTATGCTTTGGTACCAGAAAATAAGAAATCCTCAATTAAAACATTAATTAACAAAGTTATTGCAGGAAAAATAAGAGAAGATTCAATTACCCTTTTAACTAAAAAAGGTGAATCCATAACTAGTAATTATGCATTTGAAAAAACATCTTTGAAAGATCAGGAAGTAATTGTTATCTACAACAGTAGAAGTTAGAATTTTTTCATTAAAAAATCCGCTAACAAAACTAAAATAAAGCTAAATTGAAATCCCTATTTTATTAAGAAAAATATGAGTGTTTCTTTAACCGAGGTTTATTAATGAGTTCTCCTATAAAAATTCTCCATTTGGAAGACAATCAAAATGATGCTGAATTAATAAAGGAGATTTTACTTGTTAATGAACTTAATTGTGAAATAACTCAAGTAACTACCAAAGAAGATTTTATTAGAAATTTAGCTGACAATAATTATGATATTATACTTGCTGATTATAATCTTCCTTCTTTTGATGGTTTATCTGCTTTAGAGATAGCTACAAAATTTGATAAGGATGTACCATTCATCTTTATATCAGGTGTTTTGGGAGAAGATTTAGCTGTAGAGACTCTCAAAAAGGGTGCAGTAGATTACGTAATAAAATCAAGATTGGAGCGATTGGTTCCAGCAATAACTCGTGCTTTGCGTGAAAAAGAGGAAAAAGCTGAAAGAATTCTTTTGGAACGGGAAATAATTGAATTAGAACAAATGACCGACGAATTACGTACAGTATATCAAGAGCTAACAAAACGCGTTCGTGGTTTTCTTAAAATTGAATTGCCTTCACATAAATATGTTGTTGTGGATAAATTTCTGGAGGATTTAAGTGGATACAAAATCGACGAATGGAAGAATACTCCGAATTTCATTAGTACTATAATACATCCTGACTATGCTGAATATTATGCTACCAATATTTCTCAATTCACAGAAGGATTTGTTCCAAAAATCTTGGAATATAAAATAATTAGAAAAGATGAGGAAACACGATGGTGGTTACAATTCAATATCGGAGCTTTTGATATTGATGGAAAATTGACATCTGTTTCAGCTATAATCATAGATAACACAGATGATAAGGAGACTCAATTAAAGTACCAAAATCTATTTGAAAATGCTTTAACTGGAATGTATCGTTCTGATATTGAAACAGGTATGATAATAGAAGCTAATGAAAAAATAGCTGAAATATTTGGCTTTTCATCTTTGGATGAATTCAAAAATTATAAAGCTCTTGATTTTTATCCTGATATTGCTAAACGTCAAGAATTAATTGATTTATTAAATAAAAACGGCTTTTATGAAGAAGTAGTTCATCAATTGAAAAAGAAAGATGGCACTAAAGTTTGGATTATGGAATCAGCTCGTATTTATAATGATAAGGGCTATATTGAAGGTTTACTTATAGATATAACTGACAGGAAGAAGGCAGAGGATTCATTACAACGAGATAGAAAAGCTTACCAAACAATAGCTGAAGCAGCCGTCCATTCAAAGACAACAAAAGAATTGTGTGAAAATGTACTTGAAGGACTAATAGAGAATTTGGGCTATAATGCGGGTACAGTTAGATTATTCAATCACACAGATGAAATGTTATATCCTATCGCAATTGCAGGGGTTTCAGAAAGCGAAAAGGAAAAATTACCAGTTATTTCGATAAATGATTCAAATCACATTGGTGCTAGAGTAGCTAAAACCAAAAAATCAATATTTATGTCTGATGTTTTGAAAAACGATGTTTTAAAATCAACAAAACCACAAATAGAAAACCTTGTAGTGCGAGCTATTGCTACCTGGCCAATATTTTATGCTAATGATGAACTTATTGGTGTTTTACAACTTATTTCAAAAGAACCAAAGATTGATGCTGAAGAAGATCATTTGCTATTTGATACTATAGCAGATTTACTTGCCTCTGCTTTAGAGCATAAAAAAGCTGAGGAAGCACTTAGAGAGAGTGAAGAGAAATTCAGAGCCTTCGCAGAGCAATCGCTTATGGGTGTTTCTTTAGTAAACAAAGATGGTAAATTCCTTTTTGTTAATGAGGAAGTATTAAAATTAACAGAGTTTTCTTATGAAGAAATTACCCAAAATAAAATACAAGATATAACCCATAAACTCTTCACTGAAGAAGATCTTAAACGATTACAAACTCAAATTAATCAAACCCGTGAAAAGAAAATACCATCACAAATTGAAGAATATCAAATTACCTCGAAAAATGATAATCTCAAGTGGGTTTCAATTCATTTAACACCAATTCGTATCCAAGAAGATTATGCAATAGGATTAGTTGCTTTAGATATTAGCGAAGAAAAACGAGCTCAACTTGCTTTAAACAGAGAACAACAGGCATTCCATATTTTAGCAGAAGCAATTTTACAAGCTACTGATATTGCTGATTTATGTCAACGAATTTTAATGGGTTTGGTTGGAACTCTTAATTTCGATATTGGTACGTTCCGATTATATGATAAAACAAAACGAATACTCTACCCATATGCTGTATTTATGAAGGATAAAGAACGTATAGGCGATATAAAACCCCTGTCAATAAATGATACTTCTTATCTTAATACTCATGTTGCAAGAACAAAAGAACCTGTTTTTGCACCTGATATAACGAAACATGAAATAGCTAATAAATACTATAGTAGATTAAGTAGTTTTGATGCAAAGGCTACTATAACTTGGCCAATTCTTAATGCTGAAAATGAATTATTAGGAGTAATTCAAATTGGCGCAAAAAAACCTATGGCCTTTAATGATGCTGATAAATTCTTTTTCGAAACGATTGTAAGATTTTTTGCGACTGCTTTAGAACGTGAATGGTCAAAAGAAGCATTAGCAGAATCTCGAGAGCAATACAGAAGACTAATAGAAGCATTACCTTTTGCTGTTTTTCAAACAGATCTTGATGGTAGGATTTTAGTCGTTAACCAGAAAGCAATTGACATTTTATCTGTTACTAAAAATGATTTGCTCGGGGAAATAATTTTTGACTATTTCGTGGATAAAATGCAAATTGATGCTGTAAAAAATTCCTTAGTTAGTGATATAAAGGAATGTACAAGTAGCATTGAAGTTTTAATGCGAAATAAAGATGCGAAATCAATTTCTGTTAATTTATGCATTTCTCCAATATATAATGAAAATCAAAAAGCAGAAGGCTTTATTTTTATCAATCAAGATTTAGGAAAATAAAAAGCATTAAGCTATTTGAATTAATATATTCATTAATACTTTTTTTATAAAAAAGAAAAAAGGAAAAGTAAAATTAACTTTTCCTTTTATAACAAACTAATTTAGGTGTTCCTTACTCTTCTTTTCTTTACAATAAGGATTGTTGAGGTTATAGCTGGTACAGCTACATAAACCGGAACTAGGTAACCACCAAATAGTCTTGTCCAATTACTCCAAAATGTTGGATCTAAACCTCGAGTTAATTCTGTAAAATCATCAATCAAATCGCTATCTGTATCTACTAATAAAGGATCAGAATGAGTAATATTTATCTCAAGACCATCTGCTAAACCTTCTCCATCTGTATCAAAATAGAGAGGATTTGTACTAAGGTTCAATTCTTGCATGTCAAAAAGTCCATCGAAATCAGTATCAATTCTTAGAGGATGGGTACCAATGAGAGCTTCATATTGGTTATCCAATCCATCCAAATCGCTATCTAATGTTCCATCAGTTATATTTAGTGGATCAAGTCCAACAGAAACTTCATAGAAATCTGACAAACCATCTGCATCTGTATCAACTGCCAAAATATTTGTCCCATAGGAGTCGATTTCGACTATTGATGCCAGCTTATCATTATCTTCATCAATAGCAACAATATCAATTCCAATACTAGCTGATCCTAATAGAACTATATCATTTTGTAATCCAATACTATTAATTTCATAGATCATTGGATATCTAATATATTGACCGATAAGATTTTCATCCACATACTCTTTCATAGTATATTCAGAATACCAGTAAGGTTCCGTTTGATTTGCTATATCTAAAATTATCAGTCTCTCTTGATCACTGAAATATACTTTATCATTTGAGATAATTAAATTACTTACATAAGAAGTAACAGGTCCATAATCAAAAGTACTTACTTCAGTAACATCGCTAGAATTTGATGCATCCAATATAAAGAAAATATCTCCTGCTAAATAGAGATAATCATTTCTTACTTCTATATCATAAATTGGATGATCAATTAATTGAGTATAAATAATAGTAGCATTTGTTGGATCAGTTAAATCATAAATAGAAACATTAGTTATATCATTTGAATAGAATCGTTTTGTATGATATAATAATTGTTTATCAGCAAATATCTGAGTACTGGAATCACCTTCTATTGAACTTAAATAAATTGGTAAAGTTGAATTGGATACATCATATAAATCGCAAGTAGTAGGATGTAAAACAAAAAGGATTTTATTTTTAACAAAAACACCATGTATATCTTCAGCAAAAACCATTTCAGTATCTAAAAATGGATTTGCAGGATCTGTAACATCTATGATTTCAAGATAATTGTCGTAATGAACGTATAGGAAATTGCCTGCTAAATGAAGATTAACATTGTACCATAATGTTCTCATTTCAATTTTTTCGCTATAATATTCTCCTAACACTACTGGATTATCATAATCATTGAAATCAACTATTTTGATACCATTCTTATAATCTAGAATATATGCGTAATTACCCTTCTTGGTCATTTTTGAACAAAAATCGGGTCCAAAAGTACCGCTGATTTTTGATACAATTATAGGTCCAGAAACATTTGAAACATCAATAATCTGTAAAAATGTTCCAACGACATACAGATAATCATCCTGATATATTATATCTTCAATTACTCCATCTACCAATACTTCACCTTTGAAGATTGGGTTTGTAGGAGAGGTAACATCGTAAATTTGTAGATATTTACTTGATTGATTGATTACATAAGCTGTAGTGCCTGATAAAACATATTTAGAACCAATTTTTCCAGGAATACTGCCTAGCTTAGTAGGGATAGATGGATCACCTATATCTAAAATGACTATTTCATCAAATCCTTGAGCAATAGCTAAATCATCAGCAATTGAGAATTCAGCATTTGTTGCAACTAAATTAGGTATTTCATCTATGAATTTTAATTTACTCTGATTCTTGATTTTAAAAATTGAAAGTGGTACTGTTTCATTGAAATCTTGTAAAAAGAGATAACAATAATCACCAATTACTGTAATCGCTTCCTTAACGTTATTCTTTGTATAACGACCGACTGGTATTGGATATAAGGGATCCTCAACATCAAAGATATACAAATATTGAGTTACTTTGTATCCCATAGTACCATACTGTCCTCCTTCTGTAATAAGGAAAACTAAATTATCCGCTTTATAACCTGTACGAACATATTCCGCTTTATCGTGATCATAAGTTCTTATCTCTCCATCAAAATAACCACATTTGCCTAATTCCGAGGGATTTGTTGGATCAGAAACGTTAACCATAACAATACCAATCTTATAGCAAATAAGACAAGCAATTCCATCCTGGACGAATACTTTGATAATTGAACCCCATTGGCATTCGAATTTAGTTAACAAATACGGATTTGTTGGTTCAGTTATATTAAATATTAACAAGTCTTGACGTGCTACGAAAGCAAAATTCCCTTCAATAGCCATGTCAATTGTTTCTTCATAACTGCCTCCTCCCCAAGTCATAATTCTTGAATAATTAATAACATTATCAGAAATAGCTGTAGGAAAAAGGTTTCCAGTGTTAACATCTATTTCATTACTGTGACTACTAATCGGGGAATTGACGTTAAAACTAATTGCTTGAATACTTCCTACTGCAAATAGTCCTATAATCAATAAACTAATGAATTTAGTTTGTCTAAATACTCCAAATTTATCTTGGGATATGGTAGTTTTTCCCAAATCATTCACCTAATACTTACTGTAACAGAACATTCCTTTAAGCAAAGTCGATGAATGGTTAATGAACGGTCAACGGATGGTTTCAAATATTTGTCGGAACATTTTTTCATTGTTACATAAAATAAAACTCATTTTTTTATCCGTAGCTAATTCAATATCGAATTCTTCATCATTGAAAGTTCTCAAAAAAGCCCCACTTTCCTTGCTAATAAATAGGGATGCCACATGAACTACAGATAACAAATTACGTATATCTATCATTGCTTCTAGTTTTCCTGCTCCCACATATACCATATCCAATAAATTAGCTCCAAATCTTCTAGTTCCCTTGCATTTTTGTAATATTGGTAGAATTTTTTCAATAAAATTACTTTTTGAATAGGTTCTATCTAAATCAAATGAAATTAATGCTTCATTTAATTTAGTCTTTTTAGATGGTTTTATTATTTGATCGTTACAAGTTGCACCATTGGTTTTTTTTGCTATAAAGAATTCTTTTGTATGAAATGATCGGACAGCTGCTACTTCAATA
>JAEORM010000049.1 GCA_016840905.1 Candidatus Gerdarchaeota archaeon
TAGAACGATAAAAATTCCATAAAAAATTGATTAAAGAACACTAAACAAAGATTGAAATGAAGAAAATCATTTTTTTTACATTAATTTTCATTGGTATTAATTTGTAGAAAAATAACTTCCGAGTTACCAAAATAGAGAAGATAGAAAATACTTATCATACAATTATTTTTTATTATAAATTGAAGATCTTGAAGGGGATTAAAATTCTTGTTTAAACGAAATCAAAAAAAAATGAATCAATATGAAATTTATATCTCAAAAATAGAGCAAAAATATTATCCTGAGAGCTTGCATCAAATGAAAGTTTTTGATGATTCAGAACGAATGCGAAATGATCTATCAAATATCAAAAATATTTTATGGAATAATCAATTTAAAACGACGGATCCTTTACATCCAAAGCTTGAATATCCCATGTATAATTTCTTTGTATCAGATACTGTTCGGAGAGGGATGCTTCCACATATATTCCCACTAATTACTTTAAATAATACAGAAATTCCTCGATTACAACAAGAGATTACTGGTTATCTAGAAAAAGGAGAAAGTTGGAGTGCTATCCTAAGATATAGGATTATCCTTGATATTTTATTTAATGAAGAAAATTTCAAAGGAGCATTTGGAGTTTTGATACAATTAGGCGAGAGTTATAGGCGGATTAATCAATGCTTACCAGCAGATAACTGCTTTGACCTTGCTATAAATATTGCTAAGGATTATGAACTAGATAGTTCATTAGCAGAACAAAGGAAGAAAGAAAATCAAGAATATCTCAAAAATGTTTTTACAAAAATTCACGATGAGATTATGGGAAAATTCAGGTATGCAGATCAGTGTGCTCTAAGCGGAAAGTTAAACGAAGCAATGACCTACTATGCAAGCCTAATAATTGAATCAGGAAAGATACGATTATGGGAATGGTCTATAAAAGCATCATTAAATTATGCCTCTTGTTTGAAAGCAGTTAGACAAACTACAAAAGCTATTGAGATTATAAAAGCAGCAATAGAAATAACTGATATGATTTATGATATAAAATCAAGAATGATGCTTCTTTCACAAATTACTAGGTAAAGGGTATTGAAAGTAATTTACTTGTTTTTTCATTTTAAAATCTAAAAATATGTTAACCTCTAAATCCTCAACTAGAAGCGAAAATAAATAGACGAACTCTAATACGGAAACAATTATAATTAGAGTTTTTCTATTTATGTAAAGTATTTAGTATTAACTTACTATTCTGTAATTTTACTGATTATTATTTGAAAACATTTTATTAAAATCTTCTAAATTAATGGTTACAGGTGATTTCTTTTCTATACGTTTTGGAGAAGCAATCATAATATCTAATTGTATTTTTCGATTTACCAATTTACCTGATACATATGTTGGAGCAGTTCCAGCTCGAGATATATCAGATATTGTAAAAGTCATTGTACTATCCCGTATATTTCCATAACCTGAATAAACAATTTCACCATTTGATTGTACAACCATGATTTCTATTGAATCTTTTTTAGGATTAGCTAACACAATATACTGAACTTCATATTTCTTTGCTTCTTTTAACCATCTATTTAGTAATCCAACAATCATTTTTTGTTTGATTATAGCTAAATTCGCATCTTTAGAGATAAACTCTTTATTAATTGTAAAAAACCATTTGGCTTTACCAGCTATAAGTTGGTAACCAAAATCATTTGAAAAATTTATACCATAATTACTATCATCAAATAGATCAAGGTGTTTTTTCAATTCATCTTGTAAAATTGGTTCTAAAGTTAACTTGATTTGAGTTTCATCTTTACTTGGTTTCCTTTTTGTACCTTCTATGAAAGGCAAATCATCTCGCTTTAGACCTAAACGAAATGCTATTAAAGCTTTTGAGAAATTCAATTGTTTTCTAACATAATCAACATTACTCTCAGGTAACTTATCTAATGCATTCAGAGCTTCTTGTGTTCCGATACAACCCAATGATTTGATTATTTTTGTTTTTATTAGATTATCCTTCACCCCTAGATTTTTAATTAATTCAATTTCACTATTTTTGTTTGGTAGGTAACTTAAATTCAAAGCAGCTATTGCCCGAATATCAGTATCTTCAGTTTCATTTGCTATAATATTTCCTAAAATATCACATGAGTCTCTTTCATCTAATTTTATTAAAACTGAAATAGTTTTAATTCTATCACCTTTACTAATCATTGGAATTTTTCCTAATACTATTTGTTTGATATTTTGAACATTAGTTGTTTTTAATTTGGAAATAATTTCCTTAGAGATTTTATGTTTAGAATCAAATAGCTCACGTAAATCATCTGATATTTTATAATCAATTTTTTCTTCTTTTTCGTTACTCATTTCTTCTAACCACCTAACACACATCCTTTACATAGCAGTGTTTTTTCATTAAATCACCTTGCCAACTATGGATCCCTGTTTTTGAATCTGAAGCACCATTATTACCAATAAAATTATCCGCATCTGGAATATGTTCCAAACCTAAATAGTGACCAATTTCATGTGCAAAAGTATTTCCAGTATTGTCTTTGCTACCATTTAATGAAACAACTGATCCAGTCATTTCATCTTTGTCATCTTTCGAACAAGGTCCATCAACAGCAGACCAACCATCTGCACCATTCATTGAACGTACAACAAATACATCAAGAAAATTACCGTTAGCACCATTATATGCATCAGTAAGATTGTGAGCTTCTGCTCCAGAATCTATAACAGCATAACTACCTGCACTAGATGAATTAATTCCTTGCCAACGAATCTTTCGGACACATAAATTAACATTAGCGAATATTTCTCTCATAAACTGTATTGCGTATTGCATTTCTTCCCAATCTTGCCATGTGAAGTTGTCACTAGCAACCAAAATCATATTTACATTCAATCCTTTACATTTTAGTAAAGCTAATTGTTGCCTTAAAGATAAGATTTTACCAGGATAGAAGAAGAATCCAAAAATATTATTCAAAACAGAAGGAGAAGTAACACCTAAGCAAGAACTTGAAATATTTCTTAAACTAAGTACCATTTCCAACACACCTACTTAATTAATTACATAAAAACCAAGGTTATCCTCCTGATTTCAAAATTTCAATTTCTGCTTGCATAGCCAAAATCTCTTCTTTCATACGACGCATTTCTTTTATTAGATCCAGATGTTGTTGAATGGCTTCTCCAGGCCATACTGGCCAATTAGATTCAGTGAAATGGTCAGATTTTATTCTGACTTTAACAAGTCCAGTTGTATCTTTAAATTCAATTTTATTGTTTTGTGTATCAATTCTGATCAGTTCATGTCCCTCGTTATCTTTAAGCATAATGTCACCATCTTGACCACTACCCCCAAGAGTAAGATTACCTGAAGAGTCAATTCTAACAATAATATCATTATTAGAATTTTTCAAAAAGAAACTTTTTCCTTTTATAACTGCAAAATTGCTATGAACTGCAA
>JAEORM010000050.1 GCA_016840905.1 Candidatus Gerdarchaeota archaeon
ACTGCTATGTTATTGGTGTTGGAGGGGGGGGAAATAATACAATCAACCGATTAATGTCTACTGGCATAAAAGATGCATTATGTATTTGTGTAAATACTGATCTCCGACATTTGGATTCTGTTAAATGTGATTCAACGTTATTGATAGGTAGACAAACCACTCGAGGTTTAGGTAGTGGTGGAAAACCTGAGAAAGGACAAGCAGCAGCAGAAGAATCCTATAAAGAAATCCAAAGATTAGTTTCTGAATCTGACATTTTTTTCCTAACATGTGGTCTAGGTGGTGGAACAGGTACAGGTGCTATGCCAATCATTGCTGAAGCAGCTAAAGCATCAGGTGCTATTGTAATCAGTGTAGTTACATTACCTTTTACTCATGAGGGTAGTAGAAAAGAAACTGCTCAAAAGGGTCTAGATGAGCTACGAAAACATTCAGATACAGTAGTAATTATTGAGAATGATGCATTATTGACTATTGTGCCAGACTTACCAATAGAAGAAGCTTTCAGTGTAGCAGATGAAGTTCTTGCTAACTATATTCATTCAATCATTAACACTGTAACTCAACCAGGAATCATCTCAGTTGATTATGCTGATTTGAAGTCAATTATAGTGAAAGGTGGAGTAACAGTTTGTGGTGTAGGTGAAGCAAAAGGAGAAGATCGAGCTGTAAAAGCTGTTGCAAAAGCATTGTCAAATCCATTGATTAATGTCAACTACAAAACAGGCACTGCTGCATTGATCAACGTAACTGGTGGTGCTAAAATGACCTTGAAAGAAGCCAGTAGTGTTGTGGAGATTATTAGAAGACAAATTCAACCAAATGCTGAAATTATTTGGGGAACAAAAGTAGATTCTGAATTAGGTGACTTACTTCGAATAACTGTTGTTATTTCAGGTGTAGAAAGTGATCAACTAATTGGTTTAAGAAAGACATCAACTCCGATAGCTATCCCTCCCTATGATATAGTTGGCGATGTTAGTACTATAAGCACTCCAATTGATTTAACACGCGAACAAGATCCATGGAAATTCGAAGATAAACATATTACCATTAGAGATTTGCGAAATAAATTAAAAGATAAGCAAACAGCTGAAAGAGAAATTAAATCGAAATTTATAGATGATGATGACGATGATCCCAATGAATTTTGGGATGAGCTTGGTATCTCAAAGGGATTGGATTAATTATTAAATTTTTCAATCTCAAAAATTTTTCTTTTTTAAAACTAAACTATAGCTAACAACTATCGTTTAAAATTCTCTATTCTTACTAAAGCCAATGTATTATTGGAGAAAAATATTAAATAAACCAAAGGATAACCTTTTAAAAACTAAAAAACGAAAAAAAACTCGTTAATATTTATAGGTCCGTAGTGTAGCTGGCCAATCATTGGAGTCTTTGGAATTCCAGACGGCGGTTCGACTCCGCCCGGACCTACCATTTCTTAAGGTTGATTAGCTGGTTAAAATGACAATAACAATCTTTGTTGCAGGTGATTTACATATACCTTCTCGAGCAACAATGCTTCATCCCGAGTTTCAAAAAATTTTAGAAAGTAAAAAATGGGATTATATTGTTTTAACAGGTGATTACACTATTCCAGCTGTTGTAAAATATTTCGAACTTTATTTGAAAAAAAAGGAAAATCTAATAGTTTGTAAAGGGAATATGGATCAATTCTTATTGCCAGAAAAACAAACATTTGAGATTAATGGTTTGAAATTTGGTGTTTATCATGGAACAGAAATTTCCCCTAGAGGGGATATTAATCAACTTAAAAAAACAGCAGACGAAATGGGTGTTAATGTATTGTTTACGGGGCATTCTCATAAAAGTCAATTATATTATGACAAGAAGTTCATTATATTAAATCCAGGTACATCAACAGGAGCCTCAGGTGGAACTTCCTGGACAGTTGACACAGGTATAATAACTATTCAATTTTCTCAAAATGAATTTACTATTGATAGATTCTTCATTAGTA
Organism: Candidatus Gerdarchaeota archaeon; assembly: GCA_016840905.1. The sequence continues at coordinate 1,988 of JAEORM010000050.1, forward strand.
ATTTTGGTAAATTAAAAAAAGAACAAGTAAAATTAAAACTCTGATTTCATTTATTTTTATTTCAAAACCAATGATTTTCATTTTTCTTAATCTAAATTAGAGTAAAAAAGAAGGAAAATAACGAATTTTTAAATTAACTATTCATCCCCAGAAGATTTTTATTGGGAAATCCGCCATAAATTTAACCTAGTTACAAGGTCTCTATCTACGTAATATCTCGGTACAGCTGAGAATATTCACTGTATTAAAAGAGGTCTTCCCTCCATACTAATTTAGAAGATAAATTAGTCGGAGTTTGCCGAGGTGAACAAACTATTGGAACAAATTGATGCAGAACTTGCTAATATTGCTACTTCAGAAGGTGATGTTAGTATAAGCTTAGGACAATTCATGGGTTATAATGAAGAAGTTCTCGGTATTGGCATCTATAATTTATTTGGAAATTCTATCTTTACTAGTTCAAAGAATGAAAATGGTGACGTTGGTCTTTCTGCACTAAAATCGTTACTCGGTTTAGTTGGAAACCAAATTGATTTCATCTTACCCCCTGAAGCAAATGTTCAATTCATTGCACCAGAGGATATTC
>JAEORM010000051.1 GCA_016840905.1 Candidatus Gerdarchaeota archaeon
AGGGAACACTTGAACGTGATAGTGCAAATCTAAATGATATTATTAATAAAAATAGATCTGAATTAATGAAATTGGAAGAAGATGATCAAAAAATCTTTGACCAGCTAGAAAACGACCAAGAAAAACTTTTAGAGATTAGATCAAAGAGTGATCAATTAAAAACAAATAATTACACACTTCGTACTAATTTATTGAAACTTGAAAAGGAATTAGAAGGATTCAAAAAAATAGGAAAAATCAATTATCCAAAAATTAAAAGTGATTGGGAGAAAAAACAAAATTGCGAACTTTGTGGTAGCAATATTTTCGAAAATTGGATTGAACGAATAGATTCTGGTTGTCCAGTATGTGGAACGGGATGGAAAAATATTCAGGCAACAGTTAAAGATGCAGTATCAAATAATCATGAGGGAATTGAATCAGAAACTCGAGATATACAAAAAGAAATTGATAAGATAACTCATGAATTGCGAACTATTGAAGAGGATATCTTAAAATACAACAAGGAAGAGGAAAGCATCACACTCAATCTTAAAAATCTTCGTGATAAATTAGGTCTTAATAATACTCGTAAAAGAGAAATTCAAAGAAAAAATGAAGAAACAAACCGACAAATTCAAAGGATTGGTATGGAAATAGGAAGCCTGAGTGCCCAAGAAAAAATGGTTAATCAAGATGAGAGCATTGCATTATTAAAAATTAATCTTGAAAAAGTAAATTCCGAACTCGAAGATTATTCTTTGCAGTTAGAACGTCTTGAAAAAGAATTGCCTGAACAAAAGGAACTACAGCAAATTCTAAATAATTTCACTCGTTATACGAAAGAGATTTTTGGGTACAGTATGTTAGCTGATACTGACACAAGAGTCATTACAATAACAAAAGATGATTCCAATCGAGATTTTGCAGCAATGTCATGGTCAGAAAGATATTTTATCGATGTTGTTTTTAGAATTGCAATATTTAATTTTCTTATTGAAAATAATATTATGAAAAAAGGTTTATTGGTTCTCGATTCACCTGAAGCAGCATTAGATTCTTCGCGTTTGACTTTATTAGCAAAGATAATTAATACTCATAAAGAAAAAATAAATTTCATTGTTGCTACAAGAGTGAATTCATTCTTTACAGCTCTTGAAGGGAAACCTTTAGAAATCCAAAAACAAACTCAAACAAGTTTGTTTGATTTTATTACAACCAGTTAAATGTTTGATGAACGAGGAGAATGTACTACTTGGTAAATTGGTTAGAGAAAGAAATTTCGAGATATAGAGAAAATCATCAAAAATCATTAGTTTTATGGGAAAAAGCGAAGAAACTTTTTCCTGCGGGGGTCTCTCACAACATAAGAGATTTTCATATGAGTCCCTTTAAGTTAAGTCCTCCTTTTATTGCCAGTGGAAAAGAAGCAACACTTCTAGACGTAGATGGTAATACGTACATAGACTTTTGGCTAACCCATGGAGCAGCAATTTTAGGGCATAAGCATGAAGCAATTACTGAAGCATTAACCAATCAACTATCAAAAGGTGTTCATTTTGGTATGGTTAACCAACCAGCAGTAGAATTAGCTGAGAGGATTATTAATGCTACACCTAGTATAGAACAGTTAAGATTTTGTTCAACAGGTACCGAGGCTACAATGTATGCTTCTAGACTTGCACGAGGATATACTAAGAAACCAAAAATAGCTAAAGTAAGAGGAGGATGGCATGGTGGAAATGATACCTTATTCTATTATGTCCAAGAAATGGAAACAGGTATTGAATCCCAAGGAATGAAAACGCAACAGGAAGCTGAAATTCTTACTTTTGATTACAATGATACAGAAGGATTTCTCGAGCTAATTAAGAACCACAAAAATGAACTTGCTGCTATTGTTATGGAACCGATATTAGGATCAGGAGGAGCTATTGCTCCAAAAGAAGGTTTCCTTGAAACAATAAGAGAAGAGACAAAGAAAAATAATATCATGCTAATTTTTGATGAGGTAATAACAGGTTTCCGATTAGGCTATCACTCGGGTCAGGGGTATTTTAATGTTATACCTGATATGACAACAATGGGTAAAATTGTTGGTGGTGGAATGCCTATTGGTGTAATTGGTGGTAGCTATGAAATAATGCAAAAAGCCAATTTACAAGAAGGAGGAAATGTCTGGATTGGTGGAGGAACCTTTTCAGGAAATCCTATGAGCATGGTTGCAGGAATTGCTACCCTAGATGTTTTAGCCAAAAATCAAGATCAATATTATCCACTCTTAAATTCAGCTGGTGATAAAATAAGAAAGGAAATTCAAAAGATTATTGAGAAATACCAAGCTTCCGCAATTGTCACAGGTGTTGGTTCAATAACTTGCATTCATTGGTTTAAGAAACCAGTAACAAAAATAACTTCAAGTTCAGATATAAAATTAAATGCCGATAAAGAGAAAGTGAACCAATTCCAATTATTGATGTTAAATAGAGGTATTCTTACACGAACAGGATTTGGAACATTATCTATTAAGCATACTAAAGAAAATTATGAAAAAACAATGGATGCTTTAGATGAAACTGTGAAATTAATAACTCAGAAATAAATAATAAAACCGTTATTATACTAATACTTTAAAAATAGGTTGAAAAAAAACAATACCTAGATGAGTAAAAATAGTTGTCTAAAAGAAGTGCAAGAAAATGAGTGAAAGTAAAGATTCAAAGACTGAAAATTTATTGAAAGGAATCAAAGCTATTCTCAAACGAAGAAAATTCAATATTGTCAAAGAAGAACGCTTTGAAAATTATATAGATTTACAATGCGATAGTGAAACAGAACCAGGACAAGAAATGTATGCAAGAATCGCATTAGAGGATAAAATTGGTGTATCAGCTTTACGTGATTATTTCAAAAAATTAGAAGAAAGGGAAGCAGAAAAAGGAGCAGAAAATGTTAAAGGTCTACTTGTAGCCTCTAATAGATTTACCCACTATGCACGTAGAGAAGCTAAGGAAAGAAATATTTGGATAATTACAAGCAAAGACCCTCGTTTTGATATTTTTACTCACAACCTTGTACCAGAACATGTTATATGTCCCGAAGATGAACTTAAACAATTACTTGATAAATTTAGTATAAAACGAAGACATTTACCTAAAATCTTAGCTAGTGATCCCGCTGTTAAGGCAATAGGCGCAAAACCCGGACAAGTTGTTAAAATTTATAGACATAGTGATGTTGCAGGTGAAACTACAGCCTATCGCTTAGTTGTAAGACGAAGCACAGGCTAAAATTTCCTTTTTTTAATTATTTCATTAAATAATGAAAAAACATATAAAAGAGATTTCTTTGAAAAAAGAACTTGAAGGATACCCATTTAGAAGGAAATATATATATTAAAATAATATAATTCCAATTATGGTGTACATCCATATAAATATGAGGATATTAAAATGCCAACAAAAATTGATTTCAATAAATGTTCAAAATGTGGAACATGTATAGAAGTATGCCCAGAAGAAGTTTATGATGAAGCTGATGATGGTGCTCCAGTAATTGCTCGACCAGATGATTGCACTGATTGTGGAATTTGTGTTGAAGAATGCCCTGAAGAAGCCATTGAGATCAAGTAAACGTATAGATTTAATCGTTTTCTTTTCTTTCTTATTTTTTATTTTTTCTTGATTTCCAGTTGTAACTATAGTAAAAAAAATTATTTTGTAATGCCTAAACCAAAAGTTTTTGATACTAACAGTAAAATAATATTTGCAACTGATAGTTCAAGTGAGTAAAATGGATTCGCAGGTCATCTTTAACAGTGAAAACACCATTAAACTTTCAGATGAAGCTATAGATGATTTGCTTGAGCCTATTCCTAATGATATTCTTATTGAGAAAATTGCTACTATGAAAGGTTGGAAATCAAAGCGACCACCTTTTGATGCGAACCAAACTAAAAGGGAATATCTTCTAAAACATTTAGGAACTAACCTAACATTAGGAATACTAAGAGAGATTCGCACTCTAAGAGAACACTGCAATATCAAAGAATACAAATGGAACTTTTTCTCCTATGACAAAAGTATAGCAAGATATTATCCTGATAAAATTAAGAAGAAAATTGAAGATTACATTAAGAATCTTGATTCACTTGTTAATATCGATTTATTAATTGTTGATGAAACATCACAGACACTATTTCTTTTATTGGAACAATGGAAGAAAGAAGTGGTTGCTGATACAATTTTATCCAAAATCGAAACAAAAATTCCCAAATATTTTAGGATTTATTTTTCTATCACCAAGAAATTTTTGTTAATTCAAGAAAGAAGTGAACAAGCAACTAAAGAATTCTTGAGCATTTTTGAAAACGCCTTTAATGTTAAAACTCAATTATTGAAAGTCAATGCAATGGTTATCAGGGAATTTGTTAAGGCATTTCCTAATGAACTTCATTCATTAATAGTGAAAGTACCTCAAGAGGTTGCTGGTTTTGGTGGATTAAGTGAATTAACCATAAAAGGTGAAGATGTTATTAAAGGCTCAAAAGGACTCATGGATAGGCATGAAACTTCGCCAATTATGGTAGGTCCTTGGGTAGGTGTATCAAATAAAAATTTAGAACTAAAAGTAAATGAACCAATCAAAACTTCATCTATAGCGAATGCTATTGTATTATTTGATCTAATGAAGGGTCTTTTATGATGATTTTTGCTAAAATAGAAATGTTTTTTATCATTTTAAGTAACGATTATAACCAGAACGCGACATATTTGTTTGCTATTTAAAATTAAAATAAGATAATAATACGTGATATTATTAAGATAAAAATTAACAATATACTATATGATGATATTAATTTAAGGTGGAAATAAATGAGTGATAATTTAGACAATCTTTTAGGTGAAATTTATTCATCCAATAGTCAAAGCCAAGGTGTTAAGGAATTAGCAAATTTAATCAATAATCTTTCTCAATTACTTTTAAGGGGAATCAGCCAACTTGAAGCTCGTGTTTTAAAGATAGAGCAACAAATGGGAATGAGTAAAGCAGCACCTTCAAGACCTTTGCCACCACCTCCACCCCCAACTACCCAGAGTCCTGTTGCAAAAGCTACCCCACCTGCACCAATGCCAAAAGTAGCTTCACCTTTTAGTGCTCCTACCCCGCCTGCACCAACAATGGCTTCACAATCAACACCACCACCTCCAACAATGACCCCTAAACCAGCACCAGCTGTAACTAGTGCTCCAGCTGCAACCGCAGGAGGGGGACCTGCTTCTGTTTCTGAAGCAGCTTCAATGTTAGGAGTAACTCTTAAAAAAGCACCAGCATCTACACCGACATCTGCACCTTCATCCAGTTCAGGTCCATCTTTTCTTACAAATACTGTTAGTCAAAATGCTTCTCCATCAGCAACCACTATGCCAGCTGATGATACAATACCATCAGCAACAGAACCAGATGCTGTAGCACCGGCATCTTCAGGAGGAGGTATTGCAGGACCAACTGGTGGTTTTAGAGGAGAACTTGCAGAAAAACTGGCAAGAAGAAGGCAGAAAGTTCAAGAACAATTAGATGATGATTTCACAGGAGTAAAATCTGAAGGATCTTCAGATGAAGAGGAAGAAGAGTCAACTTCTAGTGAATTAAAACTCGATCTTGAAGATGAACTAAGAAATGCCTTTTCAAAGCTTAAAGGTTAATTGTCCACATGATAAAGCGAAAAGCTATATGTCTAATAAGCGATGGGTTAGATTCACCTGTCGCAACTTTTCTTATTGAACAGAAAGGATTAGAGGTAATTGGTATTAATTTTGACAATCGACCCATGGTTACTTTAGCAAAGAAAACAGATACCCATAATGATAATGGACCTGTAGAAAGTCAAATAACTAGTATTGCTTCAGCATTAGTTAAAGCTTTCAAAGAACAAGAAAATTTTGATTTATACATTATACCAAATGGAGAAGATTTGAAATATATTGTTAACCAAACTAATGATCCTCAAATAATTTGTATTTTATGTAAAAGATTAATGCTAAGAAAAGCAGAGCAAGTTGCAATTTCACTTGATGCAGATTTCATTGTTACAGGAGAAATCTTAGGTGAACAAGCTAGCCAAACAATAGATAACTTGCGAAATATTGAAAGTGTTCTAAAAGTGAAACAATTGATCAGATCACTTATAGGATTGAATAAAGAAGAGGTCATTAATATTTCTAGAATAATAAAGACAAATACTTATTCAGAAATGGCTGCAAAATATACTTGTGCTGCAGTACCAAATAAACCAGCAACACATACCGTTTTTGAAAGAATTCAAGAAGGAGAGAAGCTATTGAATATATCAATACCTGAAAATATTTTAGCACTTTCTCAAAAATATACATTCAATAAATGAAAGTTTATGAAAAAAGAGACTACAAGCGACATTTTTAACCAAACAATAAAATATAATAATGAAATAAATTTTTGTATTATATGTTCAAGTATTTATATTGAACTCTAATAATATAATATGGTATTCATTCAAAATTTGAATGACTCTTAAATGGTATATAGAGAAATCTTTTTGAATGAATATAAGAATGAAACGTTTAACATAAGAGGATGATATTTATTGAAAGGCATTATTACTGCTTCAAAACTTGTTTCATCTCCCAAAGAGATAGCTTTCCCAGATTCAGTCATTACTGACCTTGCAGAAATGAGTGGCGATAGTGGAAAATTATTAATCGTTTACGCTTCAAATGTCAAAGCTATTTACTTCTTTACAGTCGAATCTGAAGTAATCAAGATAGGTATTAAGATCTATCCATTAACTTCCAGAATTGTTGCTAAGATTATGGCTAAGATCAACGAATTTGCTAACAAAATTACTTATTCAACTGGATTATGTTTAGTTGATGATGTTTGTGTTTGGGAAGGTTTCTTAGAGAAGCGACATCTTACTCGTTCTATGGAAGAAGTCAAGAGCCTTTTAAAAGAAATTGAAGAAGTTCAAGATGTAACTATTGAGGAAGTTCCTCATTAATTACTCCTATAATACAATACTTCTTTTATTCTATTTTCCTTTTCTCTTCATTTTTATTTGTTCTATTCTAAGCTACATTTTTTAGTCTTAATTTCTAAGCTCATATTAAATAATAAAAAAGTGAAGTGAGATGGATCACACAATTAAGACCATAGGTGAACGAGGATTATTAGCTCTTTTTGAAAAATTAGTTGATGAGGGAGATTTACCATTTAATGATGATGCTGTTGCTTTTTCTTTATCTTCAAATACATCTATGGTTGTTAATATAGATACTTTTGTTGCTTCAACTGATGCTCCTCCAACAATGACTCCATATCAAATGGGTGTGAAAGCTGTCACTATGGCTATTAGCGATTTAGCAGCAAAAGGAGTGACTCCTCAATATATTATCGCTTCAGGAGCATTCCCTGAAAATCTTTCAATTGAACAAACCATTGATATAGTAAAGGGTATACAAGAAACAGCTCATTTTTACAATTGTAAATTCCTTGGAGGAGATACAAATGCTGCTTCTGATATAATTATTTCAATAGTTGCTATTGGAAAGATAAAAAAAGCATTATTAATGAAACGCTCAGGTGTAAAAGAAAATGATATTATTTGCACAACAGGCTTTTTTGGATTAACAGGAGCAGGTTTTAAAGTTTATTTAGATAAAATGGGAGCTTCAGACTTACAAAAAGAAAAATTTAGTGAAGCTGTTTTTTCACCTAAGGCTCGAGTAGAAGAGGGAAAAATCCTAGCTAATTTTAGAAAAATTACGAGTTGTATTGATAGTAGTGATGGATTAGCTTGGTGCCTCAAAGAAATATTACGAAACAAGAAAAATCTAGGAATTAAAATAAACCAATTACCCATTCCAGATTTGGTGAAAGAGTTCGCAATTGAAAATAATATCTCACCTAATGATCTAGCTTTGTATGCAGGAGAGGAATTTGAGTTAATATTTACCCTCCCAAAGAGATTTGTAAATCAATTACGAAAACGTATGGATTTCCATATAATTGGTCAAATCATTTTTGATGAACAAGAAAGAATAATGCTAGAAGATTCAGACCAAATACAAGTAATCAATCCTAAAGGTTGGGAGCATTTTACCATTCATAATGATTAAAAGAGTAAATGAATGGCAACATTAAAAATCTCATAGAAAAAAAATAATTTATGCTTGAACTTGCAAAGAAATTACTGGAAGAAACACAATTATGTGATCATTGTTTGGGTAGACAATTTGCTTTAATTGGTTATGGAATAACCAACCAGATAAGAGGTTCTATTCTTAAAAATGCCATCATACTCGATCTTCTTCCAAATATTAGTGATCCATCTGCAAAAGATGTCTTATTGAATATAGCTCAATCAGGCAATCAATTAGCAATAAATTCACTCCTTCGAAAGAACATCATTACTGATTCAGAAATTAATACCACTTTTGTTTGTGAGCTTTGTGAAGGATTATTTGAAAAACTCGATGAATATGCACTGAAAATAAAAGAAAAGTTACAGAATGAAGATTATAGCACTTTTCTTATTGGGGCGAAATTTGCTGCACAAGTGCTTGACAAGGAAGATAAATTACATGGAAAATATCAGATAACTTCTAGTGAAAGTATAAAAGCAGAATTCACCAGAGAATTGGGAAAAAAAGTATCAGAAGTATTAGAAAAAGAACCTGATTTTAATATACCTGATATAACCGTTATTGTTGATTTTAATAAAAATAAATTGATCATAGAAAAAAGATCACTGTTCATTTATGGGAGATATAATAAATATATCAGAACGATACCTCAGACCCGTTGGCCTTGTTATGATTGTAAAGGGAAAGGTTGTAAGAAATGCAATTTCACTGGAAAACAATATCAAGAAAGCGTTGAGGAAATAATAGCAGAACCAATCTTAAAAATAACTAAAGGAAAAGGATCAAGATTTCATGGCGCTGGAAGGGAAGATATTAATGCACTAATGTTAGGCAATGGAAGACCTTTCGTTTTGGAAATTTTAGAACCAAATCTAAGAACTCTTAATTTACAGAAAATTGAGAGATTAGTGAATAGAAAAGCTAAAGGAAAGGTTAGTGTCTCAGAATTATCTTTCGCTGATAAAAAGAAAGTTCAAGATTTAAAAAGTTCAGCAATTACTACACAAAAAACCTATAGAGCAATTATAGAACTTGAACATGAAGTAGAAACTACTAAGATAAAAACTTTAGAAACAGAATTTTGTGATTTGATAATTAAGCAAAAAACCCCACAAAGAGTTTTACATCGAAGAGCTGATTTGGAAAGAACTAAAACAGTTTTCGGTGTGAAAACAAAGTACATAGATGCTACTCATTTTGAAGCGGAAATAATTGGAGAAGGAGGGCTATATATCAAGGAACTTATTTCTGGAGATGAAAGTAGAACCAAACCGAGTTTCGCAGAGATTTTAGGATGTAAAGCTGTTTGTGTTAAACTTGATGTTATTCATTTACATGGAAAATAAGTGATGATTCTTACAACCATTGATCCATAAATGATTCATATAAATTATCACCAACTTCAATTGTTTCAAATTTATTTATTCGTTCGGCAATCTCTCGTGCAAGTAAGTGATAACAAGAAGGAGTATCTTGTTTAAGCAGAGCTCTGTATAAGAAATCTTGACAAGAACAAAAAGAATGTTCAATTGTTAAATAATTCCTTTCGTGTCCAGAGATAACCCATCGAGTAATTCCTGTTGGTAAAAAAACATATTTTTTTACCCGATGTTCTGCTATTAACTCTAAAGCTTTCTGTAAACGTTCACCAAATAATTCTTCTAATTGTTTTATATCATTCGTAGAAAGTTTGCTACCAATTGTAATATGGGTAAGAATTTTGGGATAAGCTTCAAATGATTTCTTCAGAGGTATTTTATGGATTCTATCATTGTTCACGAAGAAAATCTCCTATATCTATTTGTCTTTTTTTAGCTTATTAAAGGAATCTTCTTTATTCGATAACAGATTTTTGTTGTTTAATCGCCTCTTCCAAAGTTAAAAGCCCTGAAGCAACTTTTTTAGCTAGTTCTTTAGAGATAGTTACTGTTCCTCGAGAATATTGTCTTGAAAGCATTTGAATCTCTTTTAATTCACCTTCTGAAACAGTCCATGTTTCGGGTGATTTTACGCTTTCACCAATTCTGAATGCTATTTCCATTGCAGCTGAAGCATCTTTCCCTGCTTGAAGGAATATACCATCTCTCGTTCCACTATTTAGTGCTTCTTTAACATCTTGAAATGTAGATGGGGTTGTTTGCCCTTCATCGACTACCTCTAAAGTAACATTATCAGGTTTCACATTCAATAATTCATTCAAAATCAATATTCGTCTATATCCACCTGTGGAACCAACTCTTATAATAGCCATTTTTGTGGGATTTTTTTCCAGAACTTCAAGAATAAAATCAATTGCTTCTCCAATATCTCTAGTTTCTAAAGTACTACGCAAGCAGCTATCAGTAATCACTGCTACACCAATAGATTGACCTGGATCCACGCCTATAATTAAACACTCCCAAATACGTTTACCTTCAATCCCTAACATAATTTTTGGAAATGCCCGAGAAACATCCAATATTTCACTATTTGTTAATACCACTGCTTTTTGATAAGGAATTGCTAATTTGTTATTTTCCTCCTCTGTTATAACAACTAAAATTGAACCTTTTGATGGTGTTTCACCAGGAATAATTTGTTCTATAGAAAAACCACTTTTCATTAATTCCTCACGCAAAAGATGACATAAACGAAAATCCATAGTTGCTAGTGAAATTAACATAGAGATTCTCCTAATATTAACAATTCTAAGTTATTTAAAGGTCTTATTGCTTTGAAGATTCAATGAGAAAAGTGTTTTTCTCACCCACAGCTAATTTTTTTTCTACTAAATATTTAATACTTCATAAAATAAAAATGATTTAGTTAAGATAATTGAAGATGAGTTGATTTATTATGGAAATATCCTATCCGTTATTATTGGTTAATTTCAAAACATATAGAGAAGGAACTGGTAAGAAAGCTTTAGCATTAGCTAAAATCTGTGAAAGAGTAGCTAAAAAAACAAATATTTGCTTAGCTGCAGCAGTACAAGCAACAGATATTAGGATGATTGCTTCAGAAGTAGAAATACCTATCTTTGCTCAGCATATAGATCCAATAGTTGCAGGAAGCAATACTGGACAAGTGTTTATTGAAGCAATAAAAGAAGCTGGTGCTGTTGGAACATTAATTAATCATAGTGAAATGAAAATAAAGTTGGCTAGTATAGCTAAAGTAATTGATTTAACAAAGGAGCATAAAATTTATTCCTGTGTTTGTGCAAGCACTGCAAAAATAGCTGGAGCAATAGCAGCATTAGAACCTGATTGCTGTGCAACAGAACCACCAGAACTAATAGGGTCAGGAATTTCAGTAAGCACTGCAAAACCAGAAATCATTACTGAAACTGTTGATATAATCAATAAAATTAACCCTAAAGTTATACCTCTTTGTGGAGCAGGCATAACTAATAGTAATGACGTTAAAATAGCATTAGAATTGGGAACTCGAGGTATTTTGGTAGCTTCTGGTATAGTTAAGGCAAATGATCCTGAAAAAATACTCTTTGAAATGAGTTCAATTGCACAAGAGTTTCGGTGATAAAGAATTAAATTATCATAAAATAAGAAAAGCTCTATAAAGCTTAAAGATAAAAATTAAACGAAATTATCAAAGAATCTATGTGAATATTTGGATAATATTTACCTTTATTTAGCAGAATTGATATGTTTAATCAGGAGAAAGAAGATTGCCAGAAGAGATAAAAATTCAAGTTCCTAATAAATTAGCAGAATTTATTGATAAATTAACAAAAGAAGGATTTTTTAAGGATCGAGAAGATTTTGCTAGATGTTCATTGGAAATAATAGCTCAATTATATGGATTATCAGCAACATCAAAAAGTGGTAAATCATTATTAGATATTTTCTCAGATCAGAATATGGCAATAAAAGATACTACTCCTGTAACCTCCACTTCAAGCAACACTCAAGCTGAAATAAAGACTACTTCAAGTACAAGTTCAGGAATGGAATTATCAACAACTGAATATGAGATATTGGATCTTTTTACAGGAACAACTTTTGAATATGAAGATGCATTATATGCCAAATTTACTATGGAATTAATGAAACTTGCAAAGGTACCAATGCCTAAAGATGACTTCCTCGCTTTACTAAATAATTTAGCCAATAAAAGAAAGATTGAAAGAACTGAGCATAACAATAAGGTCATTTGGAAAATTATTGACAAATATAGTTAAATTAGATTTAATCTACTTCCAAGACTTTAATATCAATA
>JAEORM010000003.1 GCA_016840905.1 Candidatus Gerdarchaeota archaeon
GTTCCAACAAAAGTAGACTATTTCTTTAGAAAAAAGCAAAATGGTGACGTGATTAAAATAGAAGGTAAATGTTACGATTGGATTAATAAATCAATAACAGTTTCTTTTTAAGGTAAATAAATGTATTCAAATCTAGTTAATGACAAAGAGATTTTAGAAGTTCTAAATTTAGAAATTGCACGTCAATCAGATTATTTGGAATTAATTGCATCAGAAAACTTTGTAAGTTTAGCTGTTTTGGAAGCTGCCGGTTCTGTTTTAACTAATAAATATGCAGAAGGGTATCCTGGGAAAAGATACTATGGAGGTTGTGAATATGTTGATATGGCTGAGAATATTGCCATTTCAAGATTAAAGAAAATATTTAATGCTGATTATGCAAATGTACAACCGCATAGCGGTTCACAAGCTAATATGGCAGTTTTTATGACTTTACTTCAACCAGGAGATACATTTCTAGGATTAGATCTAGCTCACGGTGGACATTTAACACACGGTTCTCCTGTCAATTTTTCCGGCAAAATTTATAGATCAGTTGGATATACTCTGAATAAAGATACTGAAGAGTTGGATTATAATGTAATTGAGGATTTAGCAAAAAAGGAAAAGCCGAAACTTATTATAACTGGTGCCAGTGCTTATTCAAGAGATTGGGATTATTCTAAATTTAGAGAGATAGCAGATAAGGTTGGTGCTTTTTTAATGTGTGATATGGCACCTCCGGCCGGACTTATTGCTAAAGGTTTACTTAATAATCCTTTACCGTATTGTGATGTAGTTACTTCCACTACTCATAAAACTTTAAGAGGTCCAAGAGGCGGTATAATTTTAATTGGTAAAGATTCAGAGAATAAATTGGGAATTAAAACTCCTAAAGGTGATAGAGTTAAACTGATGTCAGAATTATTCGACAGCACTGTTATGCCGGGAATACAAGGTGGGCCATTAATGCACATTATTATGGCAAAAGCAGTTGCTTTTGGTGAAATCCTTCAAGATTCATTTACTGAATATGCAAATCAAGTAATGAAAAATGCTTCAGTATTAGCTGACAAACTTATTGATAAAGGATATAAAATAGTTTCTGGCGGGACTTCTAATCATTTGATGTTAGTTGATTTAACAAATAAAAATGTCTCTGGGAAAAAAGCTGAAATTGCTTTGGAAAAAGCGGGAATAACTGTAAATAAAAATATGGTCCCGTTTGATACAAAAAGTCCATTTGTTACTAGTGGAATTAGAGTAGGTACTCCAGCAGCTACAACCAGGGGTATGAAAGAACCTGAAATGGGAATTATTGCTGAGCTAATTGATAGGGCAATTAGCAATTATGAAAATGAAAGTGAATTAAAACAAACGAAAAATGAAGTGAAAAATCTATGTTCAAGATTTCCACTTTATAGTAAATTAAGAAATTAGTACCCTTTGATTTGTGAAAAGTATTCCAAAATCTACAAATGAAGAAGCCATTGATATAGGTGAAATGTCTTTTCTTGAACACCTTGAAGAACTTCGATGGAGAATTCTTTACACTTTAATAGGTGTAGTAATTGGAACTATAATAGCTTGGATTTTTATTGATTTTTTAATTAATAATATACTTCTCCTTCCAGCTAAAGAAGCTAATATAAATCTTCAGAATCTTAGACCTTTCGGACAATTATTTCTATTTTTTGAAGTAGCAGTAATTGGAGGCGTAATTTTAAGCATTCCCAATGTATTTTATCAAATTTGGAAATTTATAGCTCCCGCATTAAAAGAAAATGAAAGAAAATATGTTTCATCAGTTGTTACATTTTCTTCACTCTGCTTTATTATAGGGATTGTATTTGCATATTTTATAATGCTGCCTTTGACGCTTACATTTGCCGGAAAATTTGGAACTACTGCAATTGAAAATAATTTTGCAATTGATGAATATTTTTCAATTATAATTAGTGTCATGCTAGCAGCAGGTGTAATTTTTGAACTTCCGATGTTATCGTTCTTCCTATCTAAGATAGGAATATTGAAACCTTCATTCATGAGAAAATACAGAAGACATTCAATTGTTGTAATAATGTTTTTAGCTGCAATATTAAGTCCAGGGACAGATCCAGTAGCTCAAATTATGCTGGCAGTCCCTTTGGTTTTATTGTATGAAATAAGTATATTCGTTTCAAAATTTTCTCAGAAAAAATCTATTGAAACCTAATCTTTCTGAAATAAGCAAACCAGTTAAGTATGACTTAGAAAAGTTCAATGAACTTTTCAAAAAATCGCTTAAATCCAAAGTTGGCATTGTAGATTTAATAGCAAAATATATTCTTAAACAAAAAGGGAAGAAAATAAGACCCTTGCTTGTTTTATTGTCTTCAAAAATTATTGGTGATATAAATGAAAGAAGCTACAGAGGTGCAATTCTAGTTGAACTTTTACACACGGCTACCTTGGTTCATGATGATGTAGTTGATGGAGCTGAAAAACGTCGAGGACTTCCATCA
>JAEORM010000052.1 GCA_016840905.1 Candidatus Gerdarchaeota archaeon
AAAAAATATTTGAAATATTTTGGAATTTTATTTTTAAATAACAAATAATCCACATGTGAAGAAGAAGGTTTTATAAAAATCCCCCCAATAAACAATAAATCAATAAAATATTAGTTTTGTGGGAGATTTATCAAAGAAAATAAGTCAATTAAGAAATATAAAATAAAAAAAAGAAGTAGATACTTCTTTTGCCCATCCGCTTTTTTTATTGTATAAAAAGAAAAAAGGGGATGATGCTTAGAAGCATCGTAAGACTGCGCTTGGACCGAGATCTTTGTACTCTTTCTTGGTAACCCACATTTTTTGGAATGTTTTTAGTGAGCTTAAGATTGAGCCGCCTATCCATACTGAATATCTTCTCTCGGGTGGAGCAATTATTTTTACTTCGATACCTTCTGGTACTTGCTCTGTCAATTCTTTGTGTAATCTTTCCTTTAATCCACTGAACATTGTGGATCCACCTGATAGGACGATGTTTTGGTATAATTCTCTTCTCAAGTCTACATCACACTTGTTGATTGCTTGGAAGATTGCGTCGTCTAATGACATTGCTTCTTTTCCTATTTGTTGTGGTTGGAAGAATACTTCTGGAGCGAGGAATCTTTCTGTTCCTATTGTTAAGACGTTTCCGTCTGGCATCTGATAGGTCTTCTCCATTCCTGAAACCTTTTCTGCTAATTGCAATTCTTTTTCAGGATCCAATGCTACGTAACAGAGTTTTTCTTTGATGTCTCTTACTATTTCTAATTCTGCGCTGCTTGTTAATGAATAACCTTTTTGTCTCAATAGTCTTCTGAAGTAGTTTGTAATATCTCTTCCTGCTAGATCAATTCTATCAATAGCATGTGTTAAGGCAAAGCCTTCGTAGATTGGTACTATATGTGTTACACCGTCACCAGAGTCAACAACTAGACCAGTTGTTCTTCCACTGGCGTATAAGGAAAGTACTGCTTGCATTGATACATACATGGCTGGGACATCAAATGTTTCAAACATAATTTCAGCCATCTTTTCACGATTGTGTTCTGGATTCAATGGTGCTTCTGTTAAGAGAATTGGATGTTCATTTGGATTTTCTCTCAAATCATTGTAAAATGTAAAGTGCCAGATTCTCTCCATGGCATCCCAGTCTTCGACTGTACCATGTTCTATTGGGTAGAGTAATCTTAAGACACCTCTTAGGTTCAAAGCTTCTTCTCCGATATAATATTCTCGGACATAGTGCTCAACGTCAGTCATGATTGATTGGTATTTTGGATACCCTATTAGTGTTGGAAAAACGCTTCGTGGTTGATCTTCTCCGGCATACCCGTTCTTTGAAAGACCGGTTCCGTTGTCAATTACTAACGCTTTCTCCTGTAAAATTTCATCGGACATTGTGGTACTTCCCCTCGAGGGATTTTTATAACTTATAACTAAGTAATTATTTTTTACTGAATTAGGAATATAAATCAAACGGTTGGGGTATTTGCTTGCAAAGTGCTATTTCGTATTTTATACGATGTGTCTTGTATTTCATACGATATACGACTTATTGCATGTTCTTCTTAGACCTTCGGACAGTTTTACTAGAGAGCAATTTCCAACCTATTTTTGATGAAAAATATTCTCTAACCTAAAAAATAAATACTTCTATTTAGAACTTTATTTGCTTTTACTAGCATAGTGCCAGGAAAAGTTGGTGGTTATTACGCATAAAAATGTAAAATTTGTTGCTCTTATAATCATTTTAAATTTAGGTTTAATTATTCCTTCTATTCAAGGAACTTTTGGTGTTGAAGTAGGTCAGAAAATCAAATATAAAATAATTAACTCCTATACCGGAGGATATTATGATTTTCTTACTTCAGATTTTTCAGGTTTTACTTTTAGCGAGGATATTATTCCCACTGAAGAAATCCTTACAGTAATGGTCGAATCAATAACTGTTTCTGATCTTACTTGGAATGCCACTTTAAATGGTATAACCGAACATGGAGTTTGTCCATTAATTCTTGACCAAACTGATCTTGTTTTTGCGATTCTTACGGGTTTTAATCTCTTATTTGAGTTTGATCTTACAGCGATTGCTAGTTCTGGTGAAATTGATCCTTATTATCTTCCTCCATTCATCTTTCCTTTATTCATTGATGCCTCTCCTTCTACATGGGACTTAATTGACTTTTTAGCGGATAATAAAGAAACGATAAACCCCTATGCCTCAGTATTCTCTGAAAAAACTACAGAGGTTAATGTTATTGAAACTACCGAAACTTATACCTTTGCTTGGTGGTTCAATGGTACAATTGTTTATAGTGTTGATCCCTATGAGCCACTTATTTGCTTCACTAACTCTACCTTCACTTATGATAAAGCTCAAGGATTGTTATTACATTCTGAAAATTTAGGTAATTTCTATGGGGTTTGTCATAGTGACTATTTTGACTTTCGATTAGAACATCAAGTTACACAAACAGATATGTCTGATTT
Source organism: Candidatus Gerdarchaeota archaeon (assembly GCA_016840905.1). The sequence continues at coordinate 2,470 of JAEORM010000052.1, forward strand.
TGAGCAATTTTTATACGAATATAAATGGTATTTCATCGGTGGTGGTGCTGGATTAGCTGTATTAATTTTATCAGCAAGCATACTAATTGGTGTAAGAAAAAGGAAACATGCTAGAAGAAGAAAGAGATAAGCTCAATACTTTTCTCTTTTTTTTCCTATTATATCTTTTTTTAAATCCCATTTAGAATATAATGAAATACAAAAAAATATTAGGTAGGAAAGAGAACATTTCTTTAACTAACTCTTTGATAATGGAAACTTTAATGACCAGCTAATTGCTTTAAACATAAAAGAAAAATAGTAATTATGAGTACTGGTGTTAATATGTCTGAATACGAGAAAAAAGAAGAGGAACTTTTGATTTTTAAATTGAATAATCAAAAAGATACACTAAAGCTCCTTATTATGCTTTGGAATCGGGGAAAAATGTATGGTGAAAAAATACGCAAATTAGGAATGAATGATCGAACCCTGATCAAAGCTAGAGAAGTTTTAAATGAATTTGGTCTTGTCAAGCTGACCACTCTTGAAGGTTCTCGTAGGATCTATTATGAACTTACTAATAAAGGTAAACGGGTTGTTGAACGTTTAGTCGATCTTGAACGTGCTCTTCTCTCTGATTGATGTTCTTTTTACCATTTTATCCTCTTATTTATCGTAACCTTTTTTTCATTCTTCAGCAGAGTTCATCTTATGAGATTTGCTGTTGATGGTATTCTTTATAAAAATAATAAAGTGCTACTTATTCGTCGTGCTGGTCGTACTTTCCATAATTTTTGGGCACTTCCAGGTGGTATACTAGAAGAAGGGGAAACAGTTGAAGAAGCACTTATTCGCGAAATGTCCGAAGAACTTAATGTGTCTGCATCTCCTCTTGAGATTTTAGGCGTTTACTCAAGACCTGATCGCGATCCTCGAGAACAAACCATTTCAGTTGTATTCATTTGTGATTTTATTGGAACTCCCAAAGCTGCAGACGATGCAAGTGCTTTTGGTGAATTTTCTCTAAGTGAACTTGAATCACTTGAATTGGCATTTGATCATAAGCAAATTCTAGCAGATTTTCAGAAATGGTTGCATAAGCAAGAAACTTTTTGGTCAAGTAAATAACTAATTTCTCTTTTTATAGTAGAAATTGTTAAAGAATAAAAAATTGGCAAAATACCAAATTTTATTCAAATAACCATATGAATGAATTTATTCTTTGGAAATCTATAGGGGGTTATCTCTGCTTTTGATATCCATGATTAATACTTAGTTTTATTTTTATATAGCGAAAAATGCCCCTTTCTTTCACTATTTTTTTTGATTTCATTAAATGGTTTAAGATATTTAGCCAATTCTTCTTCAAAGAAGAACTTTTCACCTGATAATGGTTTTAATTCATCTATCCAAGTTGCTTTAGTATCATACTCAGCAAAAAACGGTTTATTTACCCAATTAGGATTTCTTCCTTGTATGAAATTTAATGCTAATGCCTTTTTATCATTGATTTTCACTGGTCCAAGAACATTGATTTTACCAGGTGTACAGGACATTGAAGGGCCTCGAACAGTTCTACATAAACCACTAACCTGACTGTAAGCATCACGAAATATTTCCCAAGCTTTTAGTAATGGTATGCTAAAGTAATCTTTAGCACCAGTATCTCTTATTACGAACATATAATATGGAACCATTCCTAAATCATGTTGCATTTTCCACATTTTTGCCCAAACGTCTGCGTCAGCATTTATATTTTTAATTATTGGTGATTGGGTCATAATTTTTGCACCAGTCTTCTTTAATTCCTTTACAGCCATTTCAAGATAACTTGTTTGCAATTCTTGATAATGATTGAAGTGTGCCATAAAAGCAAGATTCTTTCCACGATCAGTTATTTCAGTTAGAATAGATAAAACATGATCTGAATCCTCATCATCAATGAATCTTTGTGGCCAGTAACTTAATACTTTTGAACCAATTCTTATAGTACGTATATGTCGTAAGTCAGCGTTCAAAATGCTTGTGATATACTTCTCTAAGGTTGTGCTTCTCATGACCATAGGATCTCCCCCGGTGATAAGTATATCAGTTATTTCAGGATTTCTTTGTAAATGATCAATAAAACGATCTATATTTTTACTTGTAAATTTCGGTGTTTCATTTACTGTAACAAATTGCGACCATCTGAAACAAAATGTACAATAGGCATGACATGTTTGTCCTTCTTTTGGAAAGAATAAAGCTGTTTCACGATACTTATATTGAACACCAGATAATTTTTCACCATTCAATATTGGAGTATTGTATGATTTTTGACCGGCAGGATTGGGATTGAGTTCTGTCCTAATTTGTTTTGCAATCTCTTGGATATGTTTTTTATCACCTGTCGCTGCAGCTTTCTTCATTTGATGAAAATGTTTGTTACTCAGCATTCCTCTTTGGGGAAAAACTAATCGAAAAATAGGATCATCAGGAACTTTTTGCCAGTTAATCAAATATTTAAGAACATAGTTGTTAACTTTAAAAGGCAGAACATTAGCAACAACTTTCATATCGTCAACAATTTTTCTTTTAACGTTTTTTAGTTGCTTAATTTTATCAATTGTTGATAGTGTATAAGCATGGTAATTTCTACTAATAGGAAATTTATATTTTTCACGTGAGATAACATTTTCAATTATTTCTTCATAACCTTCTTTCATTGATTAAAACCCTCAATTATATTTTTATTAGGTAGTCATTTATTGTAACTACTAAAACTCTCAGTGTGAGAATCATTCGAATCAATTATTATTATGTAAATCCAGTTTTAAGGACCTTAATTTGATCCTTGAGTTAAGGTTCTTTTATAATACAATTCGAATTAACCCTTTTAAAGGTTCACTAGAATGCTTATAAAAAGAGTAGTTTTTTGGCTAAAATAAGCAAAAAAGGCTAATTTTGAATGGAAAATAAAAGTTTAACTTCAAGAGAGATTTAAGACGTTTTTTACTAAAAAAAGCTAGTAAAGTGATAGAATATCACCGATTTTAAATTTATATAGATTGAAGAAAACTAGGTAGTAGAACACCAAATCAGAAAAAAGGAGATCCCCAAAGGAAGAGATGCAACCCAAGTCAAAGGAACACTTAGGTCCTTTGGAGGACCGACATGAAGAACAAGTAGCGGAGTTTTTTGAAATGGAGACCAACTATTTCATGAAAGCCCTACTTTTTATCTTCAAATTACTATTGGAATCGATATTTAAATACCCCACTTTTTTTATCAAAAAACCACCAGATGGGGAAACTATAACCAAACAAAAAGAGATATTCAATATTTACCTGTTAATGATTATTTTCAGCAATTTATTAGAAAGATTGCCCTTTATATAGTACAAACAAAAATGCACAGAAAAGTGCTTTTTCGGTTGTTTATATCTTATCTTTTTCTCTTTTAATACTGCGACAAATATTGTTTATTAAGTAACAATTAATGGAGATCGAATAAAAAATGAAAAAATTATCACCCAAAATCGTGACCTTGGCTATTATGATCCTTTCCTTCGTTGCCGCAGGTGGCATCGGTATTAAACAGGCAATCGCCCCTCCTGGCGGATCTGTCGGAGAAGAACTCAACCCAACAGGTGGATGAATAATCCCCCAATTTCTTCTTCTTTATTTTCTTTTCTTAATTTATTGCCCATTTATTACCTTCAAAATAATATAAATCCCCATAAGGAATATATCGCCACGTTTGAGGTTTTAAATTAAATATTTCATAATCAAAACCATATGAGATTATAATTTCAGTAAGAATTTCAACTAATTTATGATCAGTATTCAATCCTTGAATACGAATTATAACACTTTCATATGCTATATTATAAGCAATCCAACTAAATATTGCCAGTTTATTTAATAATTCTTTTACTTTTTCAGTTTCTGGATCACAATCAATTTTTATCATCAACATATCATCAAGAACTAAATACGATATTGTTAATTGCAGTCTGAAATCGATTAAATTATTGCTTAATAAAAGATTTCTTTGTTTATTAAGAAAACCTAAAGTTTCATCCAGTTTATTTATATCAATATTATTTTCGAGTAAGAATTCCTTAAGGGGTGACATAAACGTCAGATATGATAAAGGATTGGATAATATATGAGATTGATATATTGAGATAAATTGCAAAAGATTTTTTTCAGATGAAGTAAATTTATAAGGAATATCTTCTTTGAATTTATTATTATCCCAAGTAACTAATTTTACACATTGAATTTCATTGTTAAGCAATTTTCTATAATTATCTATCGTAGGAGTGAATTTTTCTTCAACTAAAGCTGTTAAAAATAAACGATTTTTTAATGGTTTAATCTCATATGATTGAATTAAACCTTTATTTTGAAATTTTAATAATTTATTATCTAGACTATCAGCTACAATATGAGGACATAATGTGAAAGAATAGATATAAGTATAGGTTTTATTGGAACCCTCATAGACTTCTCCAATGTATCTTACCTTTAAAAGTTCATCAATAATTTGTGTGAGAGTTTCATTTTTTCTAGACTTTAATCGAATAATAATCGAATAATAATAGAGACCTAATTTGTAAAAATTTTTTTCCACTCTAAATTTAGCATTATATCTATTTGTAATTTTTATTAATTCGCGAGTAATTGTTGTATTATCAATATTGAGATTATCAGCAAGTGAAGTACTAGTGGCTTCAAAACCCAGATTGACAATTTTTTGTAATACTTGCAAGGTGATGTTTCGTAAAAAAATTGGAGCGATAATTTCTTCCGGACTTTTAACAATATAGCGATAAATATAATCTAAAATTTCATTTGAATCAAACTCTTGTTCGCTTGATTCATTAACAAAATGATTAAAAGTATTTAAAATCAAAATATAGGTAATTTCTTGCGCTATAATATTATAAAGAAGAGCATCAATTTTAAAGATAAGATCCTTCTTCTCATCGTGAATAATCTTAGGTCGAACTATGAATCGAAATAAAAGAACATTTAATTTAAGTCCAAAAGAAGTTTTTTCATATTTTTTACGTAAAAAACTACAAGCTAAAAGATCAAGTATATAATCAAGTAATTTAAAATCGGTTTTAAATAGAATATTGCTAGAAATAAAGAAAGCAAAACTCTCACGGATAACTAAGAATTCACAAGTATTAACTCTATTATAGTTAGGAGTTATTTCATTTAACCAATTACCAAATATTAGTTTATTGTAGGAACGAATTACACCAAATGCTGGATCGATTTCAGGAGCATCGCCTAATTCAATGGTAACATCTGAGAGCTCACGAGCCAAATCCCAACCAGATTCTTCCTTTATCTCTGAAATAGTTTCTTGAATACTCTCTCGAATAATCTCAGGTGTTAAGGGGAAAGTAAGATTCATATGTAACTAGAACTAACGAAAACAACTATTAAAAGATTCTTAAAAAAGAGAAGAAACATGAAGCGATAAAAAAAGGGTAGTAAAACGACATATTCGAAAAATTTTTATGTATAAGGGGGAATTATTAGTACAATCACGACAATTTTTTGTCGTGATCCCTCTCTCCCCACACATCTATCATTAGATAGATGTTAAATAAAATCCCTATTTCCTTTTCCTGGACGGCTGGGAATTTTCTCAGCGTCCAGTTTTAACTCATCCAGCGCAAGCAAGAGTTTTTCATTTTCGCCTCATTCCTTTTCAACACAAGGTATTTTATCTGTATACGGCATTACAGGTGGCCAACCTCTATTTCCGGTCCATTATGCTATGTTTTCTCCTCAAAGAATCTTTAATACCTTCATTTGCTTTGTTTTACTTGGTGTTTTTTTTGGAACTTAGAACTCAATTAGATTTTGATGATCTCATTTTTGGTGCTAAAATCCTTGGTTGTGGTGGTGGTGGTGAAGAATCTCTTGCTCGTTCTCGAGGAAAATTTATTCTTGATAATTCTCTAACCGTTTCAATTATTGACCCAAAAAAAATCCCTTCAAATGCATTACTCTGTGTTACTGGTATGGTTGGTGGTCGCACTACTCCAGAAACTATTTCCCATATTGCCAATCTTTCCGAAATAGATCCTTGGCCTATGCTTACTGCTACTGCTTTACTTGAGTCTCACCTTAAAACTAAAATCCATACTTTGGTCTCTACTGAAATAGGTGCAGGCAATTTTCTTGTTCCCATTCTAGTTTCTGCTCGTTTAGGTATTAATGTGCTTGATGGAGATCTTTGTGGACGAGCAAAACCTGAGATCAGTATTTCTACCAGTAATGTAATTGGCATTCCTATAACACCTCTAGCTATTGCTTCTACAGTAGGCGATCAGCTAATCCTCAATTCCGCTCAAACAGATCAACGTGCAGAAACTATTGCGCGTAATCTCGCTGTTCTTGCTGGTGGTGGTGTTGGTGTGGCTCGTTGTCCAGCATTATGGTCTGAGTATCAAAAAGCAATTATTCCTAATACCATGAGTTTAGCTAAAAATCTTGGTACTGCTGTTCGCGCTGCTCAAGAAGAAGATCACGATCCTATTCAAGCTATTTGTTCAATTATTGATGGGAAAATTCTTTTTTCAGGTGAAGTAAAATCATTTTTCGCTCAAGATGAGGGTGGTTTTGTTATTGGTGAATTAATCCTTATAGGTATTGATAATCATGAGCTTAAAATTTTATTCAAAAATGAATATCTTATAACTTGGTTAGATAATCAACCTTTTGTTACCGTTCCTGACCTCATTTGTGTTGTTGATGCAAAGACTGGTGAAGGTCTTACTCCTTGGTCAAATGACTTTCCAAACAATCGCTCTGTTGTTGTCATTGGTAAGAAAAATCATTCAATCTGGTATTCTCAAAAAGGACTTGATATTTTTGGACCTCAACATTTTGGATTTGATTTTAACTATCAACCTTTTGAAAAAATAGTAAATAAAAAATAATAAATCGCATAAAAATGTACAAGTACTAAAAAAAGATAAAGATGAAGTAATTATTCTATTTTTACTTCATATTCATCTTCTTTTTCTTCAGGGTCTTGTCTTTCAAATATAATTTCTAGTATACCATTTTTGTAATTTGCTTTGGCAGTTTTTGGTTTAATTTTGACTGTTAATTCCTTTTCTGCTGAATAATTTCTGGCACTATTTTTTGCTTGTAATGATACTTTTGTCTCTGTTGCTTTGATATTTATGTCATCTTTTTCTACACCTGGCATTTCAGCAATTATTCGTACTGTTTTATCCTCGATAAAGGCATCAATTAATGATTCTTCCCGAGTTTCAGGCATTGTTTCAGGTAACTGTTTAGTATAACCAAATCCCTCATTCGGTATCATATTCCCATATTCTTTTATGATAGGTTTTCCATCAGGTCCCATAGTTGTAATTCTTCCGTAATAATAAGGACCGTATGTTTTTCTTATTACAGTTGGATCTTCCCCTTCGGGTTCGCTTTTCATAAATTGCTCTATTTCTTTGAAGAATCTTTCAAAGATTCCATCATTGAAGAATTCATTATTGAAGAAATCAAATGGATTGCCATTATTTTCTTCTTCGTCTTTCTTTCTTCTCCAAGACATTTCTTTATCACCAATTTTAAATCGTTCTAATTATTCACATTTTAGTGAATTACTCACTAAAAAGTTAATATTAAAACATATATCTAAACAAATATATAAATCCTTTGATTTCAAAGCTAAGCTACTTATAGTGACTTCCTTTTACAATTAAAGATGCAACAGGCAAATTTCATTAACTAATAAATTAATGAATTAGAAAAGCAAGCAAGGATAAATTTCTTAACATATATATAATGAAATAGACTTATTGTACATTAAGATCTTATTTGGGTGTTCATATTGGGTGGTAAAAAAAATAGATGGTTGTTAAGTCTAAGTGTTATTGGATTGGTAATTTTATTTAGTGCACCATATTTAGCTGATTTTGATGAATTAGTTTTTAATATGATATTTCCTTTTGGGGTATTCTTTGAGGTTTATTTGGAAGATACTTTTTATAGAAATTTAGTCATTCCTCTTAGAGATTTTTCACCTAATAATTTATTTGTTATTTTTTCTAGTATTTGTTCTTATTTAGGAGCGATCTTAATTATTATCGGAGGTATCTTTCACTTTAAGGATCGTTTCGCGTCCATTAGACGTTATGTTTTACTTACGTTTTCGGGAGGGGTATTAGGCTTTGTTGGAAGCATGTTGTTCATTCCATTTGGATTAGAAGTTATTTCTAATGCCTTTACATTTGCAGGAAGCTATTCAACAAGTTTTGAGTGGCATTTTCTTGGTATTTATCCTATTGCCATCTATTTCTTTGGTCTAACACTTTGGGGATTTATTCGTATTTTTCGACCACCAGTAAAAGCTTCAGGGGAAACATCATTCCGACTTAGCACATTAGCCACTCACCGTCAAAATATGGTTCAAATTCGGAAATCCTTTGAGAGCATACCCCTTCAGATGCTTCGTCGAATGCTTGATATCAATTCACAAGAGGGATTAGAAAAATTACGACAATTACTACCAAAGGATTTACAGTATTCTATCATTGGAAATGATGCTGTTTTCCTCAAACAAACAATTTCCACTATGGTTGATCCAGCTACTCTTGTTCGTGCGACTCGTAAAGATGTTTGTTTCTACTGTGGTTCACACATCACTTTAAATGATGAAATTTGTTCATCTTGCAATCGCTCTAAATTAAACTGTGAGATATGCAAGCTTCCTATAGAGATTAGTGATGAAATTGGTCAATGTCCACATTGTGAATCCATCTTTCATTTAGAGCATCTTAAGACATGGATTGAAATACGTATGAAGTGCCCTTATTGTCTTCGTGATTTAACGCCTAATGAATATAAGACCATTACTCGAGAAGATATTCTTCAAAAAGAGAAACAAACGATCGAGAATGTGAACTAATTGCTCTTAGTTTTAAGTGTGATTAAATCATTTCTGATAACAAATCCACCTACTTTAAAAAAATTATTTAATGAATTTAGCTATTAAATAATAAAGGAGGAATTTAGGAGGTTTTATTCTTTGCTAGATTTAGTATATTCAAAAAGGTTAGTCAATTTTACTAAAATATTCCCAATCATTGGTTCAGTCATTTCTCTGGCAACACCTTACAAATTGGAGATTTATGAGTGGACTTGCATCAACAGATTTCTTTTCTATCCAACTAGTTTTACTTCTCCTTTAACTCTTCTTACTTTACTTGTCATTGTTATTGTTTCATTCACTGTTTTTAAGAAAGAAAAAACCTATTACAGTGAATTACTGATGCTCATTTGTTCAATCTTAGGATTACCTAGTATTTATCTATCAAATATTGGTCAACCACTATTACTTTGCGGACCATTTCAATCAATATTTTTACCAAGTTTATACCTCTTAGTTTTAACATATACTATTATGTTTACTTTGAGTATCTATCTATTAAATAAAAAAATTAAATTTTTAAATGAAATCCCTAAACAAAATAATAATTCAGCATAGATATGTGTGAAAAAAAGGGTCATTAGCTTTTCTACCTGCTAATGACTAATTCCAAAATATCTTTGTCATGTAATTCAAAATCCAAACCAACTTGTTGTCCTTCAAATTCACAAGAACTACCCCACACTCGAGCATATCGAAATCGTTGTATGAAACTTGTGTGTATCTTTTCAGCTACATCGCTTACTGTTGCTCCACTAGGAATTACAAACGGTTCAGCAAAATTAGGCTTTTTCCCAGGAGGTTTGGTATAAATCCTTATAACATCTAACAATTGGAATAATGATTCCTTGAGTTTCTCGAGAGAATCAGGGTTTTTTATTGAAATTGGATAAATTGGCCAGTTGGTTTGTTGTGCAAGTTGAGCAAATGCGTCCTTTGATCCAGGAAGATCACCTTTTGTAGCAATAATTGCAATTTTATGACTTGATTCACCATCAACCATCAACTTTGCTTCTTCTAATTTTTCAATAAGAAATGAAAGTTGACGATCGATATCCATAGACAAATCAATAACTAACAATATAGCATCACTTGTTCTAGCAACACGTAAAATCTGCTTACTTAAAGCCCATTCATCCTTAAAATCTAGAAATCCTGGAAGATCAACTATTTGGAAATTCACTCCTTCAACACAACAAGAGCCTGCTTGCCCAATGGTTGTTGTATGAAGAAAATTTCCAGTTTGAACATCAGTATTTGTTATTTCATTCATCAAAGTACTTTTGCCAACATTAGATAAACCAAATAATGCAATTCGTCCTATACCTGATTGGGGGATTTCAAAAGGATCATACTGTCTTGATTTGACTTTTGGCGTAGCTAACGCTTCTGTTTTTCGCCATTCAAGACTAACAATTAATTGTTTGAAATCACCAAATTTATCTAATTTCTTTCTTCGAATTTCTTCAATAATTACATCTATTTCTGCTGCAAATTCTATTCCTTCCAATAATCGAAGTCGATTTGCCACATCATATAGGAACCATCTTAATTTGTTTCTACTACTCATTTTTATTCACCATAGATTTTTTTTCTCTTTTTGACTATACAGACCCATTCCAGTAAAATGAGAGAGAAATACTTTGATTGAATCTACTGATTCTAGATACCTTATACCAATTTACAAAATAATATCTAGAAAAACAGTGGACCTAACCTTTGCTACGCTAACTCATTTTTACTGATAGTAGCAAAGCGAGATCCCCTCGCGTGGAATTAAGAGGTAAAGGTAAAATAATTCATATTTTTCCACATGTAGTTATTTTCCTTCCTTAAATATAAATTTTCGTTATAAATGAATTCCTTTATATTTAATAAGACGCCAAAGAATTGTATTGGAAAAAGCGGGATGTATTACTTTGAGCGATAAAGAGGTTAAACAATCGACTAATGGTAAATATTCCTTTAAATCAATTTTTAGAATTTTTCTTAAAACAGGTAAGAGACGATTGATTATTACTATAATCACGGGATTTGCTTTATTCCTAGTTCTTTCAACATTTTTTATGTCTTGGTTTTCTTATAGATATACTTCTTTTTTCAATTATCAAGAAGAATATTGTAATTGGCGACATGATAGCACAGTTAGCGTTTATATTACCAATGACGTAGATTATCCAACGGTGTTTTCATATGGTTATCTTGAACAAAAAACGAATGATGCAATAGCATTCTTAAACAGCGTTGTTCAAAACGCTTACACAAACTATACTGCAGGATTGAGTCTGGTTCTGTTTTATTATAATGAGACTTCTGGTGAAATAAGTGAGTATAGATTAATATGTCTGGATGATAATTCCTATGAAATAATAACAGATAATTTACTTGCTGGGAATATACCTACAAATAGAACTGAGCTTATTTATTTCAAGCAGTCAATAAATCAGACATATGATATAAACGATATTGTAAGATTAAGCCCAAAAAC
>JAEORM010000053.1 GCA_016840905.1 Candidatus Gerdarchaeota archaeon
ATTTGGTATAGACTCAGAAGGAATTATTCCTATAGATGAAGAATGAAAAAATTTTAGTGATAGAGAATGGCTGAAACAAATAAAGATAATATAGATACAGAAGATTTTGAAAAACATCCTGAAGTAATCTCTTTACGAAATCAATTGACAGGTATGAGTAAGGATTTGTTAAAGAAAACTTCCGATAAGCTGCGAACTGATATCTCACAAATTTCATCTAAAATTGACCTTTTGAAAAAGAAAAGAGAAGAATGTAATGCTGAAGCCAGACATTATAAGAAAATGAGAGATAATGTCACAGATGAAAAATATTCAGAAATAAGCAAAATGCGAGAAGATGCTGAAAAAGAAAAAGAGTTACGAGACTTTTGTAATGAGCAAATAAGGATAAATAAAGCTAAACGCGATGAATTGAAAGTAAGCTTACGAGAAGCATGGGCAAAAGTCAAAGAGCTTAGAAATAAATACTATCAAATGAAAGATGAAGTAGGGGTATTACCTGAAGATCTTACAAATGAAATTAGGGAATTAGAATGGAAACAACAGACAACCACATTAGATCCTGAAGAAGATGTCCTTATAACAAAACGTATTGCAGAATTATATGAGAAAGCATATACTGCTCATTTAATAGGATTCTCTTCAGAAGAATTAGAATCATCTATTGAAAAAGCTAAACAACTTTCAAATGAACATGAAGAAGCTCACCAAAATGTCATAAAGTATCATGAGAAAGGACAAGAACATCACCAACGAATGCAAGATTTATATCAGCAAATAGATGAAAGACGAGTAGGTGGTTCTGATCTTCATGGAAAATATGTCTCATTAAGAGAGGAAGCAAATCTTGCTCATGAAAAAATAGTTGTACTATATGATGCCATAAAACTTAATCAATATTTGATGGATATGATCGATGACGAACAAGTAAAAAGAAGACATGAAAAGACTCAACAATTGCGTGAAGAGAAAAAAGAGGAAACAATGAAAAAACAGGCTTCAAATAAAAGGCTAACTTTAGAAGAATTACGACTATTAATGGGTGAAGAGGAAGATGATGAGAATGAATAAAACAATAATTAGCTCATAGCAAAATTATTAGACAAGAAGTTTTGTTTGAAAATAGGAAGCATATAAGGAAAGTAGAAATATGACTAGAATAGCAATAGTAGAACGAGAAAAATGCAACAAAAAGAAATGTGCTTTAGAGTGCATCAAATTTTGTCCTGTTAATCGTACTTCTGATGAAAAATGTGTAGATTTAGATGAGAGTACAGGAAAAGCAAAAATTATCGAATTATTATGTACTGGGTGTGGTATTTGTACTAAAAAATGCCCTAGAAAAGCTATTCAAATCATTAACCTTCCTGACGAACTTGAAACTGATCTTGTACATCGTTACAGCCGCAATGGTTTCAAATTATATCGTTTACCTATACCAAAACCAGGGTATGTTCTAGGTTTGATAGGGCAAAATGGTGCTGGAAAATCAACCTCTATGAAAATCCTTGCAGGTTTACTGAAACCTAATTTAGGAAACTGGAATGAACCACCTGAGTGGGATGAAATTATCGAATATTTCCGTGGGTCTGAACTTCAAGGTTATTTTGAAAATATGCAAAATAATCAATTACGCACTGTTATTAAACCTCAAGAAATAAGCGGATTGCCTCAGCAAGTAAAAGGCATAGTGAAGGATTTGATAACAAAGGTTGATGAAAGAGGTGTAAAAGATGAAGTCAAAGAACTTCTTAGTCTTGATAAGTTCTGGGAACGAGAATTAAATGTTCTTAGTGGAGGAGAATTACAAAGAGTTGCCATTGCAGCAACAATTGTTAAGGATGCTGATGTTTATCTATTTGATGAACCTTCAAGTTTTCTTGATGTAAAAGAACGTTTGAATGCAGCAAAAGCTATACGAACTCTTGTTAATAGTAATAAATATGTAATCAATGTTGAGCACGACCTTGCTGTTTGTGATGCTATCAGTGATCAAATTTCTATGTATTATGGTTCTCCTGGTGGATATGGTATTGTTACTCATCCTAGAGGAGTTAGAGATGGAATCAACATCTTTCTAGATGGTTTTATTCCAGATGAAAATATGCGTTTTAGGGATTACTCTATACGATTTAGTCGAGAACCGGCTCCTTCTGAAGGAGATACCAGCCATAAAATAGCTTTAAAATATGGTGCTTTCTCGAAAAATTTCAATGGGTTCAAATTCTCAGCCCAACCTGGAATTGTCCATAATTCTGAAGTGATAGGTATTATTGGCCCAAATGGTATTGGTAAAACAACTTTTGCTAAAATTTTAGCTGGTGATGAGCAACCTTCTGAAGGTGAGGTTATTATTTTCCCTGAAATGACTAAACCAGCAACTGATAAAATCGATGAAAAAACAGAAGAAAAAGTGGAAAAAGAGGGAGAAGAAAAAGAAAGTAAGAAAGAAGAGAAAAAGGGGATAAAAATAGCTTACAAACCACAATATATCAACGTTAATTTTGATGGTTCTGTGGAAGAATTCCTATTTTCAATCAACAAAATCCTTTTGGTTGATCCTTGGACTCGAGCAGAAATTGTTAGACCACTAAATATCGAAGCATTACTCTCGAGAAACATGAGCGACTTAAGTGGTGGTGAATTACAAAAAATAGCTATTGCTGGAACTCTCGCTCAAGAATGTAAAATGTATCTATTAGACGAACCTAGTGCTTATTTGGATTCAGAAATGAGAATGGTTGTTGCTAAAGTAATCCAAAAGATTGTTCGATCAAAAACTCGTTCAGCATTTATTATTGACCATGACTTGATGTTTATCGATTATTTAAGTGATAATCTAATGGTTTTTGAAGGTGACCCAGGTGTTAAAGGTCTTGCCAAATCACCAACTGATCTCCGACCTGGAATGAACCGCTTCTTAAGAACAGTTGATATTACTTTTAGAAGAGATAAAGTAAGTGGGAGACCAAGAGTTAACAAGAAAGATTCAAGATTAGACCGTGCTCAAAGAGATATTGGTGAATTTTATTATGTGCCAAGCACGTTAGAAAAGGAATGAAGAAAATTACATGAAATCAACAGTTTCTTCATCATGTGGATCTTGACCATAGATACGTTCGTGAGCCCACGAAAAGGGTTTCACTTTATTTTTCATTTCTTCAATAAACCAATTCATAATCTTTTCACCGACGTTTTCTCCATAGATTTTCTTTGCTGTTCGCATAGTTTTGATCGTTTCATTATCTTCACTTATGAAATCAATCAATTTTACAATGTTTTCAGCAGATGCAGGGGGTATCAAAACATTTGACTTTGCATCAAAAACAGATTCAGGTCGGTCAGTGTTAAAACGTAAGGTTAAGCAAAGTACTTTTTGTATTTCATTTAGCTCTTCTTGAATACTACCAGAATCAGTTAATTCAGCAAAACATTTTCCACTCTTCCAAAAATCAATTACTTGACCATATTCACGCCATAAAGGTGTGAAAACAAAATTATCATACTTCTTATCTGCTTGAAGAACCTTCTTTCGTAGATTAAAGTGTTCTAAGGCTGTTTTAGTTGCAGTGAGCTCACACCAAGTTATAGGGACACCTTCTTTAACTAAAGCTAGGACACCTTCAACAATCGCATGAAATCTTCTTGAGGTTAAATTACCTCTACGATGAACATCAACCCGTATCCAATTATCAAAATTATCTAATGCTGGATAATCATCAAAAGCAGTTGTTTCTGGTTTTGGTACTAGGTTAATTGCATCAACAACAGAATTACCTACAACACGAATTGACTTTTCAGGATAACCTTCTCGAAGTAAATTTTGCTTGCTTGTTTCACAAGAAGCACACAAGTAAGCTGCTCCGGCTCCAGAAACAAATGTATCCCATTGTTCTGGCCAAGGTTCGGCGCGATTTAGCTCCCAATCACCATACCATTGCTTGTGAATGAATTCTTTGGGATAAGTAATTATTTCAGTGAAGATATTTTTTTCTCGGAAGGATACAGGATTCATACCTCTGATTCCAGCTTCATTTTGAGCAACACCTGACCTAGTGGCTAAAAACCATGAAGCAGAAACTATTGCTGCTGTTAGGGTGTCTCCATGAGGTATCGGAAGAAAAACTCTGTTAGGGTATTCCTTTTTCAACCACTTACCTAAAGAACCAATTTTGTGAAAGATTTCTACAGATTTTTGCATAAGGTCCCCTTTAATCTTCAAATCAATTAATGGATCCATATTGAATTCTTTAATACCATACCCTAATAATTCATCAAAATGTTGTCCTGTTGTGGCGCAAATAACAGGTATTCCTTTTTTATTTGCCCAATAAATTAAAGGCGCTTGCTTGTAAAAATCAGGTTTTGTTCCTATGGCAACTATAGGTATCCATTTTGAAGGATCAGATTCATCGACAATTTGTCTAATTTCTTTCTCTTTAACAACTGGTGGAATAAAATCTGGTGTAGGATAACTAAATGGTTCCATAGTTTCATCACTAATCTTTTAGTAAGGTTATTGAAATACTATATAAAACCTCTATGTCAATATTTGAGTTTTTATTAGTATAAAATATAATCGATTTTATTTGATTTTATTTTATACTTTTTAATAGCATATCAGAGTTAATTTTACCGTAACTATAAGTCTTTCCAGTTTCGATGTTATTAACAGTAAGTTTTGCAGGAGCAAACAAGCTCTTATCAATACTATAGAAATCGCCTTTTGCTTCCTTTACAATTTCATAGAACAACTTACCATAATTAGTTGAAGTTGAGGAAATAGCTTTTTCTAAATAGCTTAGAAGTTCTTTATCGTTTTTATAATCTACTTGTAAATAAACATCGGACCCATAGATGAGCATATCATTAGTTCTACCCAACATCAAATCACTATTCTTCTTGTCTATTGGCGCAATAGGACAAGTACCAAAACCAGAGATAATTTTTGTTATATCCATACCCAAATCCATAAGCTTATGGATTGCTGTTTCAATTGACCTTCCAGCAATTTGGGTAGCTCCAGCAATACTTGTGGTAGGAGTTATCACAACTGAGATATTTTGTAAACTAATTCTGCACCTTTCAGAAATATATCTCAAAGCAGCATCTGTTGGATATTTATCAGTTTCAAGAACAATTACTGTCTGATCAAAGTCCTCTTTTATAGGCAATTGTTCAAAAACATGTTTAGGTTTCTTAGAGAATATTCGTATTGGTCCACTTGCCATTGCTTTATAACCATTAACATCTATTGACCAACCAGCAAATTGAGAACCCATTGAAGCTATTGCTGGTGAATCAGAAATAACAGTTACGGTTGGTAAAGTTAAATCTGGTGAATATGATTTCATTCCTACCGAAACTTCAGCTTGTCCACCTAGACAAATTTGTATAGCATATTCTCCAGCCAAATACCCTCCAAGAGTTTTTAATCCAAGGTCTAAAATTACAGGTCCTATATCAGTTTCTATAATTTGAGCTTTTAGGATTTCCAACATCTCTAACATTTCTTCGAATAGATCTATTGCTGCTTCATTCATTGAAGTCTCATTGACAAGGGGTTTACTCATAATCACTCATCCTTACTAAGCATCATTATATTAATTCATTGAGATTAATTTTTATACTCCCCAATTCTCCACCGAAATTTGAACTGGTAATTTTAATGATTCTTTTATCAGCTTTAAGGGTATTAATAGCTATTTTCATTGCTGATTTTAATTCATCCTCATTAACAGCATTTATTACAATTTCATAAACACATTGAGCATTATTTGGCAATTCTGAATCGTCTATTTTGTCCTTGAGTGTTGGACAATATTTATGATTAGTTGATTCATTGAGAAATGAGTATTTTGAACCAATTTTCGACCCAGATCTACAAATACCACCTGGAAATGAAGTGATTGCTTTAGTAGATGATTTTCTAATAGCATTAATAGCACTTCTCGCAGCTCCCAATGTTTCTTCTTCTGTTGTTCCTACTAGGATTAATAAACCACCTGCAATACCTTTTGAAAATCCAAAGGTTTCTTCTATAAGGAAGAAACCATCCATTACGGGTATTTCCCACATTGTTCTATTATCATAAAATGAGCTCTTTTTCTGATATCCATCACCAAAATAAGAGATTAATTTACCAATAGGTTCACTTTTTGTTCCATCTATTAGATAGTTAAAAATTCGAGTAGTTGGAGCTGTCATTGCACATTGGGATAAACGAGCCAATAGTTCATCTTTCATTTTTTTGCTGCTTCGAGTCCAAATTTGAACGATAACACCAGGTCGTCCATCTGGCGTTTTATCTTTATCTACAATTTGTTCAATACCTGCTTCAGCCGTACACATAATTATACTTGTAGCAAATCCGATGGTACTTTGAGCTGCTATTAAAGCCATTTCTTCATCTATCGCCGTTATTAAAATTCGAGAATGCCACATCTCGAAACATTCAGAGAAAGTTGATTCTATTTTGGATTCGACCATATAAGTAAACCTCATTAATTGTTTTGTTGCATTTTTTCATGTTCAAGAATATGTTCATTGAACGCTATTTGCCATCTTTGTTCAACTACAATTGGAACTATTAACAAAGTGGTAAAACTAAAAATAAAGAAAATAATTACAGCAAAATATCCAGGAATACAATTTTTATTTATCTTGATATTGGTTGTTGATATATGTTCATGTAATAAATGATATTTTACATAGTAAGTATAAAATGGTAAAAGGAATAGAAATACCAACATTGTTGTGGGATTATTCTTGGTGGGATATGCTTCAGATTCTATTTCATAGGTATTTCTAAAATGGTCATCTAAATCCCTGAAAATCCACCATTGGTAAAAGATATAATAAATACCGAATGTTATAATTGAAAG
>JAEORM010000054.1 GCA_016840905.1 Candidatus Gerdarchaeota archaeon
CCTTTTCATTGGGATTAGACATTTTCATTGCTTTTCGAATAAAGGATCGTCTTTTCTTAACCTTCTGTTCCCGAATAGCTATTCGTTTTAATATCGTAGCTGTTTCTTCGGAATTTTGAGTTTGAATGATCGATACACCAAAATCAATCATAAATGATGATAAAGCACCAGCAATAGCTTCAGGATGTATCCCTCCTGTAGGAAATCCTTCAATTAGAAGAATGGGTATTTGATAAGCATTAGTTAATAATCCTAGTTGTTCGAAGAGTCTTCCATCAATAATTGAAGATAGGAGATCTTCTCCTTTTTTATATTCGATAGCTACTCTATCACTTAATACATAATCACCACAATCAAGTTGCTTGAAATCTAATTCAATACCTTCCTTTTTTAAATAGAATAAAATTTTACTATTCTTTTCTCTACTATCAACTATAATTTTAACTGTATCATCAACTTGTTCTTCATTCTCATCCTTATCTTCTTCTTCCTCCCATTTTTCTAAATCTTCTAAAGCAATTTTAAAAGAAGCTAATTTTTCATTAACAGGTTCAGAAAGTTCGGAAACTTCATCATCAATCATATCTTCTTCAGTTACAACTACATGTTCATCCGATGCTTCCTCTTTTGGTTTTATTGGGGCAAACATTCTGTGATCCTCTTCTTTTGGTTTACTTAATTCTTCATTGATCCAAGTAATATCATATAATAAACGATTCATGCTTTTTTCTCGAGCATTAGAAACAAAATGAGCAGCAGTATCAATAGTGTGATGGGTGGTTAAGATAATTACTCGTCCTTTCTTCTTTCGACCAGTTCTACCTGATCTTTGAATCTTACGAATTGCTGAAGGGGTTCCATCATAAAAAATCACTAAATTACATTCATCCACATCTAATCCTTCTTCGAGAACACTGGTAGAAACTAAGATTGGAAAAGCATCTTTTCTAAAAGCATCTAAAATAGCGATTTGCTTTTTCTGACTTAAACCTCCTTCTTTACCACGACTTTGTCCAACAAAAGGTCTTGCATCAAATCCTCTTTCTTTAAGAGCACTGCTTAAGGCATGGCACGTGGCACGTAAATTACAAAAAATTAAAACACGAGAGTTGATTAAATCGACCCCATCAAGGATATCAAGAAGGTATAATAATTTAGGGTGAATAACACCTTTTTCTTTAAGAAATTCTATCTTTTCAACCATTTCACTAAATTCGTGTAAATTAAAAAGACCTTTAATACTTTTACTATTTTTCTCACGCCAATTGTTAATTAAAACATAAGCACTAGGTATCCCTTGACTCTCGAGAGTTTCTTTTAATATTTGTATGTAAATTAATCGATTACAAGCCATAATCTCGAGATAGTTCGCGCGAAAATTCCTTGAAAGATCTTGCTTAATACCAAGTAATTCCCCTTTGTAAAGGTAGCTAAAACGTTTGTCGGTAATTCCTTTACTTTTAAGAAATTCCACTTCACGTTCACCAAGATGGTCAATGGTGGTCAATATTTTTTCAAATTCCAAAGGTAGTGGAACCTCAATACGTTCAAACTCAACGTCTTGAATGTATTTACTTATCTCAGGATCATCTTTAGGACGACTTTCAATAGCTTCAATGAAAAGATTTTTGCATATCTCAAGAATTCCTTCACGATCTGTTCCAGGTGAAGCTGATAAAGCAACAAATCTAGTCTCTGGATTATACTTGTAAATGATATCAGCTATAGGGACATAATCATAATCTCCTCGAGCTCTGTGCGCTTCGTCAAAATAAACTAATTTACATTTTTTAGGATCAATATAATTGTGAATCAAATCATTTCTAATAGTTTGAGGAGTAGCAATTATAATTAGTGCTTTTTCAATGAGTTTTTTACGATTAGCAGGAGTAATAGCTCCCGAGAGTTCAACGATTTTTTCAGGGGCAATCTTCAAAAAATCCCTAAATGATTTGGCATGTTGATTTACAAGTGGCTTAGTAGGGGCCATGATAAGAATGAATTCACCAGGAGTAACACTATTTTTTTGTAAAAGGTAGGCAATATGTAAAATGG
Organism: Candidatus Gerdarchaeota archaeon; assembly: GCA_016840905.1. The sequence goes on from JAEORM010000054.1 coordinate 2,056, forward strand.
AGATAATAGTTTTTCCAGTCCCAGTTGGTAAAACTACTAAGGTATTTTTGCCTATACAAGTATTTAGGATAGTTTGTTGAAATAATCTTGGTTCTATACCCTTTCGCAAGAAAGGATGTTGTATCATCTCTACCGTTGTCACAGATTTCCTCTCGAGATTGTTTATTCTACACAAAATATTATGCATTAATGTATTAAAACAGCTAAATTCTGCTTTTAATAGAAAAACTGCTGGTGCATTTAGCTACTTTTAAAGAAATTTTGTAAAATTAATATGAGGTAATACTACGTGATAGACCAAGTTACTCCAACACAAGCAAAGGATAATTCTGAAGCTAGTTTTAGTATATATCATAATAAAAAATCTAAAATGAATGAATCAATTTTGGTTCAATATTATCCTCAAAAAAGAAGATATTCTATTCATGTTTATGCGATGTTGATTGCGGATGTTTCAATCCGAAAATCAAACGCTATTCTTATTGATACACGTAAAACCTTCTCTCGAGAATTTAAATCACCTTTGCGAGTAATTGGTCAAATAAATAATGGCAGCTTATCTTTGTTCAGATTTTTTATTAAAAATCCTAATGAAGAAAAATATCTAAAGAAATTACGAGAAAAATACCCAAATAAGAAAGTAAAAAATAACAAATATTTTCCACCATTAGTTTTGCTAATGGCTCATTATTGTAATCACTTTGAACTCCCAACTTTATCAGAGGATCAACCAGATGATGAACTAATCAGTAATTCTTTAGCCAATTTTGATGAAATGATCCAAGAAGAGATTCATCAAACTTTGCGAACAATAGGTAAACCCTATTACCTAAAAGGTCAGAGAGTTTTAGAACCATTCCATCAAACTCGTGAATTGCCTGAAACCTATATTAAGAAATTAATTGATGAAAAAATGCTTAATTCTATATCAAAACAAAGATCTCTTTCTGTTTTACTTCCAATTATTAAAGGGACAAGAAAAGATGCAAATGAACAAACACCATTCATTTTAGACCAACCTTTACCCACTGCTATAACTCAAATCGTTGATACAAAGGGCGGATTTATACCTTTAACTGATCAAAGATTTCCATTAGCAATAATTGGCGAACCTGAAGCAAGACAACAGTTGATATTAAATATCTTAAAGAATGCTAATGCTCGTTTTCTTATTCTAGATCCAAAGGAATTCTATGGTCGTTTACCATCTATTAATCCCAGGATACGAGGCTACCTATTAGGGTCGAATTTTCATCTAAACATCATTAGTACAGAAGGAGATAAAATAAGAGATCAAGTTTATGCCTATTGGTTTGCTAGGATAATAGCCTATTTAGCAAATCTAAAATCAGAATTAGCAAAAACAATTGAAACCTATTTATTAGGTGCTTATCGTGATCCTAGCAATCAAACAAAAGCGATTTTCCAATTCAAAGATTTCGCTAACCAGGAACTTACATCCGAAGTAACTAAAATGGGTCGTTCAGAATCAAATGTCATTGCTAATGTTCTTTATCCTTTAGGAACCTATGAGGAAATATCATTATTAACAAAAATAGGTAATTCACTATCTTTTGATACTTTATTTGAAACTAAAGGAACAGTTATCCAATTTTCGAAAAATGATGACCAATTAACAAAAATAGCCTATCTATTTACTCTTTTAAAATTAAGAAGCATTACAAATTCAGATCCTAAAATACTGGTTTTAGAAAATATTGATGACATATTAAGTGGATCAAAATATTCACTAGAAAATGATTTAACTGATTTAATTTTAGGTTTAGCTGAACACTACTATATTATTCTAAGTGGTCGTTCACCACTCAAAATACAAGAATTGATTAAACATACCTCAGCCAAGTTCATAAATCGATTAATTATGTATAAAGATAAAGAGCTTTTTATGAACGAATATCGGTTATCAAAAGTCGATGAAACAAATCTCAGTAAATTATCATCAAGAGAATTTATGGTCTTAGTTCAAGAGTTTTCAACTGCTCATTATATTAAAATTGATCCAGAAATGAGTACAAAAATGTCTTTAGAAATTGATAATCTAGAGCAAGAAAGTAGTAAACGTTTAATTAATTCAAAAGATTATCTGCAAAATGATGGAATATCACCAGAAATAAAACGAGTAATTTTCGAATTATTAAGATTACTAAAAGAAAAACCAAAGAAAATATTGCCAGAAGAAGGTTTGGAACAATTAATTGATGAGAGTTCAAAAACAGATATCCTAAGAGCAAAGGAAATCGCGAGAAATGAAGCTTTCATTAAAATAATAGAAAGTTCACCGGATGATTCAAGCGAAAAAATTTCTCTATTGAAATTAACAGAAAGGGGAGAAGAATATTATCGTAGCTACCTTGATTTACAAAAACAAATTCCCTTAATATCTATAACCTCTCTTGCTGTTGAGAAGAACTTTGAAAAAGACCTTTTAGAAAGATTAGGCAAAGCAGAGAAATTCATTGAAGTAGGCAATTTTGATGAAGCAATAGATAATATGTTGGAAATTTCTGTAAGATTATTAGCTGTTTTACCTGAAGAAGAGCGATTCATTAATGGAAAGGATGCTGCAAGACTACTTGAAAAATGGTCCTATTTATCATCATTAAAAGAAACAGGAAATAATAGTATAGTGAAACGTTTATTCATGGACTTCTCACAAATTGTTATGAATTGTCTTAAAACAATAAAACAACAAATAATACTAAACGAAGAATTGAAACAAAATAGTGAACAAAAGAGAACAGTAGAAGGTAATAATAAACTCGAGAAAATTGCAGCTGAGAAAGAAAGTGACGATAAACCTACCAACAATGAAGATTATGAAATCGATTTTAAGGTAACAAAGAAATCAACTCATAAAGCAGCTAAAAATGAAATATGGCAGAAACAAATAGAAGTCATTGAGAATGAGGATAAAGAAACATCAATTCCTCCTAAGAATGGTGCGAGTTTGTTTAAAGATGCTTCAGCAGATTTACGTTCTGCTGGAATGCCCCACATAGACGATAAAGGTGTTTTATTTGATCCCAAAAAAGACAATATATTTGCTGATGATTTTTTTAAACAGGAACAGGACTTGGAAATTTTAAACAAGAATCCTTTTGCCCCAATTGATGATAAGGATGATTCAACTGTCGTTATAATAGATGATCAAATAGCAAAATTGGACCAATTAAAATCCAAATTAATGGTAAGAATTGCCAAATTACTAGGAGTATCTATTATTGATGATGAAAAATTCATTTGGCATGTTCTTGAAACTAGATACAATGGAAAGGTCGATGAGAAGTATGTTATATCAGAAATAGTCACACTTATGAAAAATATGTATCGTGATGCAAAAAATAATGCTTTAATTTCTGATAAAACACTTACTAAACTTGATAAACTTATTTCGAATGAATGCCTTCTTTCTGAGAGTCTAATTATCGATTTGAAACAATATGTTCAAGAATTATAGGTTTTCAGAATCTTCTTTTTTCATCCGTTTTTTTATCAAACTAATAATTGCTTTGGCTCTAGCTTTTGGTATATCTTTATCAATTGGTCGTAAGATTGACTTAATTGTTCTATCACAAGAAACAGAAACAATACCTATACCATTCGTTTTTGCCATGTGTATTTGTTCGGAATCAGTTGGAGCTTGAAACTCTTTAGGATAGGCTAGCAAAACTCGATGGGCAAATTCTCTGTAAAGCAATGGATGAGTTACCCAAAGACCATTTTCAACTTCAATGAATGTTATTTTATCTCCTCTACATGCCGCAACATCGATTCGTATTTTCGTTATATCTTTACCGGAAATGAATTTTATATCAAATAGTGAATTATCCAGAACCAATTCAGTTACAACTGAATACCCAAGTTTTTGCAGGTGTTCTATTAGTACTTGAGCAATTTTCCTTTCAGATAATTGGTTTTGGTTCGTTGTCGACATGGTAACTACAATAACATAAAGGAAATTTTCAATATAAATTTACAATTAAATGCTAATCATTTAGCTCTTTTAAAAGAAAATTATGTAGATATTAGTTGAATCTGAAATAGGTTAGAGTAACCAGTAGATTCCAAGAAAGGATAACTTGTGAAAGAAATGATAGAAATAGTAAATTCTGAGCTACTAACAACAAGTTTTATGGATAAATACTTGGATTGGTTAATCAATATCCTGAAATTCACAGGCATGTCCTTTAGCTCAATATTCTTGATTTTATTTGTTCTTTATTTAATTATTAATGTTTTATTCAATCTTTTGATAGAAATACCAATCATAAAAGGTATCGTGAGGCTTTTTGAATATCTCTTCATTCCAGGTCCAATTATGCATATGGTATGGCATGTTTTTGCTGCAAAGAAACTTAATATTCAGACTGAACATCAGTATAACTTTGGATATGGTTGGAGTAGATCAGCAATCAAATTAGTTGATCGAATTAAGAATTTACGTGAAGCTGTTATATTCTTCTGGGCACCAATAATGAATCTATTTGTTATCATTTTCTGGGTTTTTCCAGGAATATTCCTATTTCAATGGTTAGATTCATTGATAGATAAAACAGTGTTCTATTGGATTTGGTTATATATTTTGATATCCTTGGTGATATTTGGGCCACCTAGTATAACTGATTTATTGAATCCATTTCAAATTACTATTATTAAAACACCAGAATTCTATATTTTTGTTATATCTTATGTAATCCTTGCCCCAGTAACACTTGTTTTATGGGGTTATGGTATAACAATCCTCTTTTCACTAGTTTATGCAATTACAGCTTTTTATGAAATACATAAGATAGCGAAAAAGGAGGAAAATCGTCTAGCTAAGAGTCATGATAAGATATTACAAAAAACAAAAACCGTCTATATAGTAACTGATTCTGAAACTCCTGAATAAATTTGATCACTTATTAGCTATCCTCTTAATGATTGTTGTTGAGAGAACTCATATAAACTTATCAAATCCTTTTGAAGTCGTCTAAGAAGAATGATAGGTGCTAAACGTTCAGCAGCTATTTCCTTATCAAAAACGATGAGTAAAATCTCGAGTTGTTTTAATACATAATTAGTATATTGTTGGTTAACAGTTAATTGTGGATTGCCAGAAATAAGATGAATGGTTCCAGTATACGTTTTATCTGTGATTAAAGTAGTAACTTCCCAAAGTAATTCTTCAGTTATAGGTACCCCCTCATCTTTGAGTCGTGTTAAAATCGCTTCAACTAAAGGTTTGATACCTAATAATTTTTTAATTTCTTTAATGATTGATGGCTCTTCAGGTATGATTTTAAATAATCGGTACTGATTTAGTAAGTGATATTTATGATAGATTGGATGTTGGGTTGGTATAGCATCTATTTTAGTTTTAATAGATGAACTAACATACTCCCCATCAAAGGAAAGATTGATCAAGTGAATTGCTGAACCATAATTCAAGAGATTTTTTCGCAAAAACATATTTACTGGAGCATAAATTTCACTATCAGACCATATTTGAATTGATTGCTCAAAAGATAATGGATCAATCAAAACAAGCCGCAAGTAAGGTTTATTGTTTTTTGCTACAAGGTCTACTGCTTCTTTTAGTGTAGCAAAAATGCTAACCGTACCTGGATCCACTAAATCTTTGAAAAATAACGTTGGTTCGGGGTCTTCCAATGTTAATAACTCCTCGACTTTTTTCTTATTGAGTATTCTCATACCGCTTTTTAGAGATTGTGTAGTTGACATACTCCCCTTCTCTTTCTTTGAACTTCTAGAACCACTCGGAAGCTTTAAATATCAGTACAAATCAGCAGAAAATAGCAAATAATCACTTTTCTTGGTGAGAATAAAAAATGTCTCAACAAAACATTCCAGTTATATTATTAAAGGAAGGCACTACACGAACACGAGGGAAAGAAGCTCAAAAGAACAATATGCGAGCTGCTATGGCTATAGCGGAAGCAGTACGTTCTACCCTTGGACCAAAAGGTTCTGATAAGATGCTTGTAGATTCTCTTGGTGATGTGGTCATTACAAATGATGGTGCTACAATTTTAGATGAAATAGATGTTGAACATCCAGCTGCAAAATTGATGACTCAAGTTGCAAAAACTCAAGATGATCAAGTTGGAGATGGAACAACTTCTGCAGTTGTTCTTGCTGGTGCACTCTTAAAAAATGCTGATGCATTAATTGAATTAGGAATTCATCCCTCCATAATTATTTCTGGTTATAAAAAAGCTACAGATAAAGCTAGAGAAGTTCTTGATAAAATAGCAATCGATATCGATACTCAAGATAGAAAGACCTTGCTCAAAGTTGCTGCTACTGCATTAAATAGTAAAGTTGTTTCAGCTGAAAAAGAATTAATGACTGAAATTGCTACTGATGCAGTCCTTCAAATTGCTGAAGAACGAAATGGGAAACGAATCGCTGATCTTGATTGGATAAAAATTGTTCAAAAAGCAGGAAAAGCTTTAAGCAATACTTCATTAATTAAAGGTGTTCTTCTTGACAAAGAAATCGTTCATCCAGGAATGCCTAGATCCATTGAAGGTGCAAAGATAGCTTTAATTGATGATAATATTGAAATTCAGAAGACAGAATTCAGCGCAGAAATAAAGATTGAACAAACAAGTCAAATGCAAGCTTTCCTTGATAGAGAACAACAAATGATCGAAGAGATGGTTCAAAAAGTAATCAAATCTGGTGCAAATGTAGTTGTCTGTCAAAAAGGTATTGATGATTTAGCACAACATTTCCTAGCAAAGAAAGGAATCTTAGCTGTTCGACGTGTTAAGAAAAGCGACATGGAAAAACTCGCTCGTGCAACAGGCGGTAAAATCGTTTCAACTATTTATGAGCTCACTAAAGAAGACCTAGGTATTGCAGGTAAAGTTGAGTACATGAAAATTGGTGATGATGATAACGTCCTTGTTTCTGAAGCAAAGAATCCACGTTCAGTAACAATCCTTGTGAGAGGTGGAAGTAAATATATTACCGATGAAGCTGAACGATCATTAAAAGATGCTTTGAGTGTAGTAAGAGATGCTATAGAAGACGGAAAAGTTGTTGCTGGTGGCGGTGCAACTGAAGTTGAAATAGCGTTAGTTCTTCGTAGCCTTGCAGAAAGCATTGGTGGACGTGAACAATTAGCTATTGAAAAATTTGCTGATGCATTGGAAATCATCCCCAAAACTCTAGCAGAAAATGCAGGTTTAGATGCAATTGATATTGTAACAGAGATTAGATCAAAACATACCGGTCCTGAAGGATCAAAATTTGGTATTGATCTCTTTAAAGCTAAAGTAGGCGATTTAACAAAATCCGGTGTTATCGAGCCCTTAAGAGTTAAATCACAAGCTATTCGCTCAGCAGCTGAAGCATCTGAATTAATTCTAAGAATTGATGATGTCATTGCCGCTAAATCAAAGCCAGCTGGTGCTGGTATGCCTGGAATGCCCGGTGGAATGCCTGGTATGCCTGGCGGTATGCCTCCCATGTAATTTTATTAATTAATAAGTGAGACCTTATGGTCTCTTTTTCTCATTTTTTAGTTGAAGTGATTTTTATTCAAAAAATAAATAAAAAGAAAGAAAAATTTGAGATTTTAGATGGAAGTAATTGCTTCAAGTTCTTTTCTCAAATCGTCAATATCTTTTTCATTTAAATCAACATCTTCAGTCTCGACAAAATCGCCAGATTTTACGGAAACAGTCTTTGTTTTGATTTCTTTTTCTCTTTGTTGTAAAAGTCTCTTTTCTCGAGCTTGTAAATCCGATTTAATGATTTCAAAGAAATTATTGAATTGAGCTAAATCATTTGGAGGGATGACCCAATAACGATTGGGTGAGAAACTAAAGGATTCCATTCCTAAACCAAAAACACTTGAACGAAGTTTTATTAAATTGCTATATTCACCCAAATGAGTAACTATACAAATATTCCCATCAGTTGTCACAGGTAACCAATCTATTGAATTTCTTGTTCTAACTAAAGAAACAATTCTACGTAGTTTCTTTTCTTTTTCACCACCACAATTTTGAAAAACCCAAAGAGAACAAACAGTTTCATCTTTTTCAGGTGTACCTTTGCTACTGTCTGTTGGAATTTTGATATTCTCCAAAGTGATGGTATGATCGGGTTCAGTTGCTTTTGGATTCATATAAATCATTATTGAGTTATTCCTTTTAGTATTTTATGTTTTCCCAATGGACAATTTTCAAAAAATATGCTTTTATTGGTTCTTTTACTGATTCTAGATAGTTTTTTAATGTATTTTAACATAAGTCCAATAATAATAAACTAGGAGAATTTCTTACATGCCAGAACCAAAAGATAATCCTGGTGCTGAACCATTTTTCTATAAAGAGGGTAAAGTTGGATGCCTCCTATGTCATGGTTTTACAGGAGCTCCTTATGAAGTACATGAATTAGGACGATATCTTTCAGAGAAAGGTATTACTACTATTGGTCCAAGATTACCTGGACATGGAACTACTCTTAATGAAATGAAAAAAACATCAGTAAAGGATTGGTATTCTGAATATTTGAAAGCTTTTGATACATTGCAAGAACATTGTCAAGAGATATTTATTGGTGGATTATCTTTAGGAGGGTTACTTACTTTAAAATGTGCAACCGAAAAATCTGTTAGAGGAGTGATTTCTATGGCAACCCCATTAAAGATTAAATTCCCCCTGACTATTTTACCATTATTTGCTCCTATCTTCCCAAATGTTTCTGTGAAGAAAGGTAAATGGGATTTAGAATATCAAGAAAAATATGGCATATTATGTTATAGTAGAGATCCTATTGGTCCAGCAAACTCTGTAGTAAAATTAATAAGAAAAATAAGAAAGAAATTAAAGGAAATCACAGCACCAATTTTAGTTATTCAAGGATTAAAAGATTCAAATTGGATTATCAAGTCAGCCAAAATTATTATTGAAAATGTTTCATCGCTAGAAAGAGAAATAGTTTATCTAGAACAATCACCTCATTGTTTTACTGTTGGTCTTGAAAAAGAGAAAGTGCATGAAACGGTATATGAATTTATTAAAAATAAATCAATAATTTTGAAATAGTTAATGAGAGATGATAAATTGACACTCAAATGGAGTTATTTGCAAAACGCTAATGCAATGGATGTAGGAAGATATTTTGAATATGATGAAGATGCATTAAAACAATTCGAAAAATGGTTAAGTTTTTTGAAAATACCAAAGACGAAACTTTTAGAGATTGGTTCAGGTAGTGGCTACTTCACTAATATTCTATTAAAATTATTTTCACAAATAGAATTAACATGTTTAGAATATGACGAGGTATTGGTAAAAACTCTCAAAGAGAAATTTGATGGTAAAATAACAATCATTAATGAAGCAATAGAAAATACAACAATTAAACCAAATGCCTATGATGCTGCTATATCCCATATAGTAATTCATAATTTGAACGATCCAATAAAAGGCTTGACTCAAATGACTCGAGTAGTAAAACCAGGAGGTCATGTTATAGCAATTGAACCATTACCTGCAAGTAGACACTATTATCCTACAAAAGAACTAGTCGACGCATTTGATTTACTTGAAAAAGTGCAAATGTACAAGTGTATTGAATGGAGTACTAAAAATGAAATAACCCAAAAGGGAAATCCTTGGGAGTATTTTTATCCTAAATTTTTCGAAGAAGTAGGATTGACAAATATTTCCTGTTTTGGTTTAACTTCAATTTTTACCTTATCTGATGAACGATTTGATTTCACAGAAAAGAAAAAATGGCTTAAAATGAGATACGATTTAATGAAAAGCAAAGAAGATGAAACGACAAATATACTATTAGCAGCAGATCATAAAGAAGAAGAAATAAAGAAAGCCTATAATAAAGTCTATAATTATTTTGATGATCTTTTAGAAGCAACAAAAGAGCAAATTACCCAAATTCATGAGCAAGAAATTGTACATAGAATAATAACTATTGGAACCAAAAAATAAGTAAAATCACTAATTTTAACATTAAAATCAACTTGAAATCAAGAAACATTTATAACCTCCAAGTAAGACCTCTTACTGATTGATATGTGGATTCTTGATGTAGTTTCAAATGCAGGAAAGGTAAGCTCAATACAAGTAGCGATTTTAATGGAGTTTGCAAGAAGTGGTGATGAACCAAAGAAAATTCCCGATTTAATGGATGTGTTAGCTAAAAGTTTTAAGGATATCTGGAAACCTAAAAAAGGCACTATTTATCCAGCAATTCACCAGCTCCATATGAGAGGTTTTCTTAAAGTGCATGCAGTACAACCATATGGTTATTCAATTACAGATAATGGAAAAGCGTTAATTGAAGAAATGATGGATAAAATTAATTTGCAAATGGAAGCATATATGCAATACTATACTTATATCCTAAAAAGCTATGCTGAGCTTAATTATAAGAAGGCAAAAAAAATTTCTTCACAAATAGTTGAAACAATTAAAATTAAACTTGAAGAATTTACAATTTAAGAAAAATGATTGAAAAAATGGAGCCGTTAGAGGGATTCGAACCCTCGATCTACTGATTACGAATCAGTCGCCTTAACCGAGCTTGGCCACAACGGCTGTTTATGTTATTTCTAATCAAAATATTTTGGTTAATATTTTTTATTATATAATCAAAATAAGATTTTTGCTTTACTAGCATGAAATTAACCTTACATATTAGCTAGTTTTCCAACAAAATAATAATCACTTTATAATCTTTGGTAACATCTTCATCCCCAAAGGTTTTAAGTATTAGTTCCACGTAAAAACGTATTACCAACGAAGAATATTTTTTATCGCAGGAAATGAACAAAAGGTGTAACATGTAACAATGAATCTAATCTCAGTAAAAATCCCAGAAACATTTCTTGAAGGCTTAGATGATTTAGTTCGTCTAGGTGTATATCCAAGTAGATCTGAAGCAATTAGAGTGGCGATAAGGGACCTCCTTAGGAAGGAGTTGTGGGACAGTAAACGTCATTCACCCTAAAGTAACCAAAATTATTAAGTAATTATTTGAGTTATGATTGCTAATAATTTATCAAGCATAAAGAAGTGATAAAGAAATGGTTGTTTATTCTGCAGATATAACTTTGGATACGGAAGAAGAAATACAAATACATGATATTACTCTCCAAGTGAGAAATATCATAAAAGACTCAGGCATAAAATGTGGTCTAGTGAATGTTTTTGTCCCTGGTGCGACGGGTGCAATTATCACCATGGAGTATGAACCTCGTTTGGTTGAAGATACTATTAATTTCATCAAAAGAATTATTCCAAAAGGAGTTGGTTACCAACATGATTATCAAGATGATAACGCTCATAGCCATTTGCGAGGAAGCCTCTTATCACCTGAGATAACCGTTCCCGTAGCAAACTCAGAACCACTTTTAGGAACTTACCAGCAAATAGTCTTCTTAGAGCTTGATACTCGAGGTCGAGAAAGAAAGATCGCTGTGACAGTAGTTGGAGATAAGAAATAATCAATACTCATTTCTTATCTTGTATCTTTTTTTATTAATAATAATAGAAGTGTTA
>JAEORM010000055.1 GCA_016840905.1 Candidatus Gerdarchaeota archaeon
GTAATTTTGCATGTTGATATGGATCATTTTTTTGCTGCAATAGAAGAAAGAGAACACCCAGAAATTAAAGGTAGGCCTGTTGTTGTAGGTGCAGATCCAAAAGATGGAAACGGAAGAGGTGTTGTTAGCACTAGTAATTATGAAGCACGAAAATATGGTGTGAAATCAGGTATTCCTATAGCCCGAGCATGGAGATTATGTCCAAATGCTGTTTATCTGTCTGTTAACTATTCTTTATACCAACAAGTTTCTAAAGAGATCATAACGATTCTAATCCGTTATGCAGATAAGTTTGAACAGTGGGGTTTAGACGAAGCTTTTTTGGATGTATCTTCAAGAGTCAGTGATTTTGAAGATGCAAAGATGCTTGCTGAAAAAATAAAAAATGAAATTTATGAAAAAGAACAACTCACATGTTCTATAGGTGTTGGATCCAACAAGTTAGTCGCCAAGATTGCTAGCGATTTCAAGAAACCAGATGGTTTAACTGTTGTTAAAATTAAGGATGCAAAAAGTTTTCTGGCACCTTTAGGGGTACGAAAACTTTTGTGGGTTGGTAAAAAAACTGAGAATCGACTAAATAATCTGGGTATTCTAACAATAGGGGATTTAGCGAATTATTCTCCTTCAATTTTAACAGAAAAATTTGGAACTAATGGGGTTCAACTTTATTTAATGGCGCAAGGAATTGATGACAGTGAATTTCAAGAGCATTGGGAAAGAAAGTCTTTGAGTCGCGAGATAACTTTTGAAGAAGACATATCTGATTCTACGCTAATATTTGAATCATTGGATGCTCTTTGTGATGATTTGTATCAGGAAATAAAGGCTACAAGATTGACTTTCAAGACAATAACTGTGAAATTACGTTACGAAAATTTTGAAACCCATACTCACTGCAAAACTCTTCAATTTTATACTGATCGTCTTAAGGACATTAAGAAAAACGCTAGGAACCTTGTACTAGACTACTTAAAACCTAAACGAAAAACTCGTTTAGTAGGAGTAAAACTCTCAAATCTTTTTTCAATAGGAAGTCAAACAAGATTAATTGGCTATTGATTTTCAGTGACAATATTTGCATTTTATCCACTGTAATGGAAAACCTTATTGTTTAATACTTAATATGTTCAAAGTCAAGAAATAATCATAAGGAGAAGAACGTTGTCAACCCTTGAGATTAACCTAAACCTTTCAGCTCTTTCATTGATTAACAGGCTTTCTAATGAACAAGAAAAGTATGGTGTAATTTTTGAGAAAACATCTTCTGGTGCTACTCTTATAGATGCTGGTATTCGAGCCAGAGGTGGTTTTTTAGCTGGTAAATTAGTTACAGAAATTTGTTTAGGTGGTTATGGACAGGTAGAGATTTTGCCGATGCAATATGGTGATATTGCTTTTTCGTCTATTTATGTTCAGACAGATTATCCTGCTTTAGCAACTTTGGCTTCTCAGTTTGCGGGTTGGCGAATCAAAATAGGTGAATATTCTGCTATAGGGTCTGGTCCCGCTAGGGCTATTGCTCTTAAACCTAAGAAATTGTATCGGAAACTAGAGTATCAAGAGAATCCAGATTCTGCGGTACTTGTGCTTGAAACTGATAAAAATCCTCCTGAAGAAGTTATTCAAAAAATTTCTGAAGAATGTAATGTTTCTGCTGACCATTTGTTTTTGGTTTTAGTTCCTACGTCATCTTTGGCTGGTGCAACTCAAGTTTCAGGGCGGATTGTTGAAACGGGTTTACACAAATTGGAAACGTTAGGTCTTGACCCTAAAGTTGTTAAATATGCTTGGGGTTATGCACCAATTATTCCTTTGCATCCAAAGTTTGACGAAGCAATGGGTAGAACCAATGATGCTATTCTATATGGTGGAACATCTTACTATATTGTAGATTATGAAAGCGACGAAGACCTATCAGAAATAGTCAAATTAGCTCCATCATCTTCATCAAGGATGATCCAAGAAGCAAAAAAGCTTGCTAAGAAAAGCCCTCGATTCTTAGAAATATTTAAAGAAGCAGGATTTGACTTTTATGAAATAGACCCTAACATTTTTGCTCCTGCTATAGTAGCAATAAATAATTTAAGAACAGGAAACATCTTCAAAGCTGGCAGTTTAGACATCGATGTTCTAAAAAGCTCTTTTGGTCTTTAGTTTTATTCTTTAACTTAATTTAATAACTAAAAGAAATAACATTTTTGTCAATACTAATATAGTATTATTATTTATATCATGAGATTTTCTACTAGCAAAACAATATATATCGTTATATATCTAGTTTAAAAATTAAACAATCAGCAAATTAGAAGACTTTATAACAATGTTATAAAGTTAATTCTTATAATAAGCAGAGGAAAAACGAATAATGAAAAATAGAAAACTTAAAATTAAAAATCTAGCGATATTTCTAACAACAATTCTAGCATTGAGCTTCTTTAGTTCAAGTATATTTATTGTCCAAGCTGAAGATCCAACGATTGGTAAATTTCTAACAATCAATTTTGTAGGAGATGGCGTAGAAAATTCAGATTGTAACGTTACAGCTACCAAGCTATCATCGGAACAAATTTTTGAGTTTTGTGCTAATCCAGAGAATGGTGTTAATGAACATAGAATGGCTGCTGGCACAGTTTTATTGACACCAATACCAGCTGAAGGCTGGGTATTCATTGGCTTTGGTGATCTTCTTTTAAATCAAGATAAAACTGCATATTATAAAACCGAAAAATATGGTGAAGTGACTGCAGAATTTACCAGGATTGAAACTTACACGATAACTGCTACAGCTGGTGATGGAGGATCTATTAGTCCAGCAGGTATCACAACAGTTGATTATGATACCGACATTACGTTCAGCATTATTAATGATCTTGGCTATGACATCGTTGATGTTATTGTTGACGGTGCTATTCATTTAGGGTCGATATCATCTTATACATTCTATAATGTTCAATCAGAGCATACTATTGAGGCGTTATTCGCGATTAAAACTTACACGATAACTGCTACAGCTGGTGATGGAGGATCTATTAGTCCAGCAGGTATCACAACAGTTGATTATGGAACCGATTTAACTATTATGTTCAATCCTGATGCTGGATATCACGTGTCAGCCGTTATTGTAAATAATAAATATGTTGATCTGATAGCAACGAAATACACTACACAATATACTTTCGAAGATATTGATAGCAGTCAATCTATTCATGTAGTCTTTTCTCTTGATGGGTTAGCTACTATCGAAGCTGGTGATAATGTTATTGCATTTCTAAGTGAAGGTGCTAGTTTGAATTTTCCAACAGTTGGAGATGGTTTTGCTTACGGTGAGCAGTTATTTGCACTACAAGAAGGAGATATTGTTGTGTGGATTATTGAAGTGAATGCTGATTTAATTTTGAACGGTGAAACGGTAGAAATCGCTCTAAAATATGACCCTTTACTTTTACCTGAAGGTGCTGAACCACAATATTGGTTGTTATATACATGTGTTAACGACACATATGAAGCTCTAGTACGGCGAGATTTTAACAATGATGGAATAGTCAGCGGCGAAGACGTTAAGATCATTAGTAATATAGTAAAGCACGAAAAGTTTAGACCTGATAACATTTATCCTTATGATTTAAATGGTGATGGTGTTATCGATGAAGATGATATTCACGAAGTAAATAGCTACAATAATATGGCATATTACTTTTCCGAAGATGATTGGGAACCACTTACAACTGAAGTTGATGAAATTAATGGCATAATTTACGGATGGACACCTCACTTCTCGATTTTTAGATGTCGCTAATAATCTAAACCATAAACCTATCCTCTTCTTCCTTTTTTTGTTCAATGTTTTTATTAATGAATATACTTTAGTAATTCTAATTTGAAAGTATAAGGTGAAATTATCTAAAAGATCTAGTTCTAGAAATGAAGAGTAATGGGGATTATTGATGGGTAGCTGGGACCTTGATTCTATACTTAGGAAAGCAAAAGAACAGGAAGAAAGATACGGATGGCTTTATGCTGCTTGGTCCTATGAACATGCCTTACGATCAAATCCAGAAGATAATTTTTTTAATGCCGAAACTTTTCAACAAATAGGTTTTTGCTATAAATTAGCTGCACGTCAATCAGAAAATCAAGATGAATTTAAAAAATTACAATTATTAGCCGTGCAATCCTACGAAGAAGGCGCAAATTATTTTAAAAAAATTGAAAATAATAAAAACAAGGGCAAAAGTGATTACTGTTTTGCGTTATCAAACTTTCTCAAATATAGGTTAGATACATCATATGAAAATAAAACAAAATCGCTTGAAGATTGTCATTCATTTGGAAAGAATGCGTTAGAAAAATTTCAAAAAAATCAATACAAATTATTTATCGGAATGACTCTTAATTTATTAGTTGAATGTATTTGGGAACAATTGAGAATCGCCCCAACAGAGAAAGACAAACATGCTTTAAGTCAAGAAGCACTTCAGTATTGTAACGAATCAATCTCAATTCTATCAAAAGTTGGAGATCCGCATGAATTACTTGATGCTTTTTATCTATCGAGTCTTCACCATTGGTATGCAGCAAATATTAGCGATAGAGAAGAAGCTTGTAATACATTAGCTCAAATAAGTTTAGAATATGCTGAAAAGGCATTAAATATTTCTAATGAACTTGAGAATCCATATTCTAAAGCTAACGCCCTTTTTGCTGCAACTTTAAGTCATTTGTTCTTCACTGATAAAACAAAAACAACATTAAGTTATGCTGAAAAAATGTTTGAACAAGGAACAATTGTTCGAGATAATTACATAAAAGGAGTTTCATCTTATCTTTTGGCGCTAGCTACCGATGATTTAGTACCAATCGAGTCTAATCCAGATGAAAAGAAAAAGCTTTGTGAAACAATAATTGACTATGCTGAACAAGGAATTAAATGTCTACAAAAAGGTAACCGAGACGAATATCTATCAGATATTTACATGGTATATACCCAAAGTTTTTCAACCTTATCAAAGGAGTTTGCGGCAAATCCAATAGAAAAACTTGAATTCTCTAAGAATGCAGTTGA
>JAEORM010000056.1 GCA_016840905.1 Candidatus Gerdarchaeota archaeon
CAATTAGTATTTTTTATTTGTATTATTTGGGGATTAAAATGAAATTAGAATACAAATATAGCCTAATACTTCTCTTAGGGTTTATTTTTATGCTTGGACCTTTAGCAGTGCAAATAAGTATAGATATTGATATGAGTAATAATCAAACAAATTTCATCATTGATTCATATGGTAATAGATTATTTACTACATATTATCCCGGACATGATCAAATTTATGGAACCGGCGAATATGGCATTATGTTATTCCATGGTATGGGAAATGATCAAAATTCTTTAGATATTTATACAACCAAATTTAAAGGGGCTCATATTTTTTGTACAGATTTTTCCGGACATGGGAGATCATCTGGAGTAATCCCCTCTGGAAATGATAGTGATGATAAGCTTGCTGATCAAGTGCTTCAAGCAAAAACTAAATTCAAAGAACTTTCGGGTTTAAATGATTCACAAATTTTC
This sequence comes from Candidatus Gerdarchaeota archaeon, assembly GCA_016840905.1. The sequence continues at coordinate 459 of JAEORM010000056.1, forward strand.
ATGCTAGGTCATTCAATGGGTGCTAGAGCGATAATGAAAGCAGCTATTATAGATCTCTCTATTAATAGGGGCTTAATTTTATTAGGGGCAGCTATAAATGTTGATACTGTTGCCAATAACTCTTGGGTAAACAATCTTAATGTTACTAATCCTGATACTAATATTCTGATTATAAGCGGTGCACTGGAAGATGTTTGCCCTCCGGAACAAGCATTAAGCCTTTATCTCAAATTATCTGATGATACCACTTTATCCGAAGCACATGAACATGAACAAAACATACTCCTCACAGGACAAATCAAAGAATTACGAATTTTTAAAGCTCTAACACATACCTATGAAGCATCAAGCTTTAGATGTGCTGAATTTACTAAAAGATGGATCTCAGAAGTTCTTACAAGTGAAATTCCTATTGAACCAACTTTTAATTATTCTAATTTTGAAGATTATCGTGTTTATTATTCTTTAATCGAATTGACAGGTATTATTTTACTTCTAATCTATGGACAGAAATTTATCAAGTTACAGCAAACTGAGCAGATAACAAATACCGCTGAAGATAAAGTAAGTGAAAAGGAATTCAGATTGGTTAAATTTAAAAAATACATTTTATACAAGTTGTTAATCTGGTTGGGAGGATTTGGTTTCGCAATTCTACTGGGCTTTCTTATTGTAGTGTTACCAATAGGTATACCATACTTTACATTACTTTTCGTTTGTCCTATTACTGGTTATGGAATTATTTCGATTATTCTATATCGTGTTGGTAAAATGCCTGGTTTTGAAGGTAAATGGAAACCTCGAATTACTAATTATTTTAAAACAGTCAATTGGCTAAATGTATTATTTGCATTTGCTTGTCTCGTTACAATAGTAGCTGTATTAGGTAATCTTATCAGTGGTTTTCTGTATCACATCTTTCCATTGAATAAAAGACTAAGTTGGCTATTAGTATTCACAATTTTTTCAAGCATCGGATTTTATGTCATACAATTGGAAACAAAAGCAATCAAGGAAACTTTTTCTGAAAAAGTGAAATATACTATTTTCAACAACTTATTATTCTTAGCACCATTCATTATCGGTACAATCGTTATTTTTGCTATGGGATGGATCATCTATCTACCAGATGCTATTCATGACTTAATCTTAATGGGTATAGTGATTTTAACTGGTAATTTGCTACAACAAATATGGAAAAAACCATTATTTACAGCCATTATTCAAGCATTTATGTTGTTCTTCCTTATCCTACCAAGAGGACAATTTGCGATATTTTTCTAAAAAAGAGATATTAGCGATTCTAACTACAAGATCGCTAATCCTTTATTTTTAGCTTTTTTCTCAACAGCTACAAGTAAAATTCTTGCTAATGCTAAATAGAACACAAAACAACAAGCCACCATTATGAATTCTAAACGAATAGGTAATAATGTGAGATATTTATCGCCAAACATGAAATGTCGCATTAAATCAAAATTGTAGGTAAAAGGAAATGCTAGAGTGATGTATTTCATAACGGTACCAAAATCTTCATTGATTGCCATAAATCCTTGGACTGGGAGGAATGCACCAAAGAGGAATTGTATTAATTGATGGGTCATGGAAATAAAAATCCGTGCTTGTCTAGTAATCAATCCAAACATACCAAAATATATTCCAACTGAGATGTTTGTTATTATTGTTAAGAGTGCTATCAATAATGTATAACCAATCACAATCCAATTTGTTAGTACACCGGCTAACCATAATGTGAAAATGTACAATGGAATAAAGAAAATAGTGTTGATAATTGCTCTAGAAATTGTTGTCGAAATTAGGTAACCCATTCTTGTTGATGGGGTAACAAAAACTGCTTCGATGGTGCCAAAATGGATGTCTTCTTCTACTCTATTAAGTGGAGCCCAAGTTGCTATACTGGAAAACATTTGCAAGATTGCTCCACTCATCATAAAAACGAAAAGATCTGATTCATCTAGGCCAATATAAGATAATACTTCAGGACTGAAATAATACGCACCACCAATTATTGCGAAACCTAGTGTTAAAGAAATCATTTCAAGTATTGTTCCTACAAAAAAAGCACGATATCTAAAATAGGTTTTCACATCTCGCCATACACCTTTGAAAATCACTCTACTGGCATATTGTATACTCATTTCTTTTTCCTCCTAAAGTATTGATAATCCTGTTTTCTTAGCTTTCTTTTCAACACGTTTTAGCAAATAAAATGCTAAGAGAATGAATAGAATTGAGGTTACTATCAAGAGAAGATATTCAGACCAAATTGGCAGTAATGGAATATAGCCTGGTTTAAACATATAATATCTGAAAAGATCGTAACAATAGGTATATGGGAAAATATGAGCGAAATATTTCAACATGGGTCCTCCAATTTTACCAAACCCAATGAAAGCTTGAACTGGAACAAATGCTCCACAAATAAATTGGAAAATATTATTTAAGAAAATAGCAACAGGATCAATTCTTCTAATCAATATCGCCAACATAGCAAAGAAGAGTCCAAATGCTATCATACTAACCATTGTTAAAAGAACTATTAGTAAGGTAGTTCCAATAATATAGAAATTTGTTAAAGCACCATGAACTCCTAGAATAATAGTATATGCTGGAATGAAGAACAGAAGATTCAAAATCGAATCAGATATAGTAGGAGCTAGTAAATAAGCCATTCTACTGCTAGGAGTAACAAAAACCGCTTCTAACGTTCCATAATGTATGTCTTGAGATACTCGTCCCATTGGGGCCCAAGTAGCAGTATCACTAAAGGTACTCAATGCAATTCCACCAGCAAAGAAAACAAATACTTGATTACTTAAGATACCTGTTTCTGAGGTAGTTAAACCATTGAAATTTAGAATAACCCCGAAAATGTAGGCTGCTCCTAAACCGATCATCATATTAAGAAGCCAACCAACAAGTCTCATAACATACCTTCGGATATTAACAAGGTCTCGCCAAATACCTTTACCTACAACTCGCATGGAATTTTGAAAACCAATTCTAACTGTTTGAATAGACAAATCTAAGCCTCCAAGTCAACCTTTTTATTGCAGAATTTTAGGAATACGTCTTCAAGGGTAGCAGTTCGATAAGAGATCATTGGATTTAAATTGTGTTTTTGGCAAACATCTAAAACTGCTTGAAAAGCAATTGAGCTATCATTTACTGGGATTCGGATATATCCATTTTCTTTCTTAACTTCAAGAACTGATTCTAAAGTAGCAATTTCTTGCATAAATTCAGGGGTAGCAATTTCATTTGAACGCATACGTAATTCCAAGAGTTGAATATTAACGGAATCCATAAGATTTTGAGGGGTATCAACGGCAACTACACGACCTTCAAAGATGATAGCCACACGATCACATAGTTCCTCTATTTCAGACATTATCTGAGAAGTAATTATTACTGTTTTACCTTTTTCTTTAGCGTAACTCTTAACAAAATTCCTAATTTTTAAAGCAGCAATAGGATCCAATCCTTTACTTATTTCATCAGCAAAAACTAGATCAGGATTATGTAGGAAACCTCGCATAACAACTATTGCTTGCTTTTGTCCTCCAGAAAGTTTCATTACTTCCTTGTCAAAAATGTCATTATTATCATAAGTTTTCTTGAATTCTTCAAGACGTTCCAAAAAATCTATTTTTTTAACGTTATAAAGAGCAGCAAAGAATTCCAAATTTTCTTTACCTGTTAAACGAGCATATGTTGATCTCTCAGAATCTTGACCAATATAGCCAATTCTTTTTCTTATTTCTCGTTCCTCTTTATCCAAATCTAATCCTAAAACTTCAACATGACCTTCTGTTTTCCCAAGCAATGTTGAACAGATTTTAATCAAGGTTGTTTTTCCCGCACCATTAGGACCCAAAATGCCAAAAATTTCTCCTTCATTGACTTGCAAATCTAATCCAGTTAATGCATGAGTCTCTTTCTTTCTGCTTTTATAGACCTTTTTCACTCCTTTAACATTTAGAGCAAACATATTTTACACCTTCTTTTACTTAAACTAGTCAATTATGGTCACTTTTTTTTGATTGATTGCTTAAAAATGACCAGTTATTCTATAGTTTAGACTTAATTTCACTACTCCTTTTAATATTTAAAAAGCAGATTCAGATTTTGAGGTCTCTATTAGTGTCGTCACTTTCAGAGGTCTCAATTTGTTACCTAAGACCTTAAATAGGTGATTGAACCATAATTCTTTTTGTTTCAATGAAAATTTAATGTTAAAATAAATTTGACAAGTAGAATGATTTTTTAATATATGAGTCATTCAGTAATTTTATGAAAGACTTTGCCCGTAAATTACTCGATAAACTCGAACTAGGTCCGGGTGGTTTTGCAGACATCCGTTTTCAAAATTCTGATACTATACAGATACTTATTCAAAATGGTCTCACCCAAGAAATGACTTCTACACGTCTGGGTGGTGCTGCAGCCCGAGTACTAGTCGATGGTGCATGGGGTTTTAGCACAACTGCTGATCTTTCTAAGAACTCTTTGGAAAAGATACTTAAAACAGCTCTCAGTATGGCTAAAGTTGCTTCAACAAAGGTTAAAGAACCCCGAAAAGTTGATGCGAATTTTGCTACGCAAGGTGAAGCAAAATTAAAAATGGATGTTGATCCAAAGGATATCTCCATTGAAGAAAAAATGAAACTAACTTCTGATTTTGAAAAAAGCATTCGTGAAGTAGATAAACGTATTGCTAATTCCACAGCTCGATATGGAGAAACTATTAACTCGGAAACAATTGTTTCAACAAATGGTACTGATGTTCTAACTGAAAGTGGTGTTTTTCGTTTAATGGGTGGTGGTGTTAGTAGAGAAGGTAATCTACAACAAAGAGTTTCTAACGATGTTGCTTCTTCAGAAGGAATAAAAACAATACTTAATTATGATGTTATTGAAAAGGGAACAGATGTTGGAAAGAAAGCTATTGAATTGTTATCCGCTCAATCTCCACCAGGTGGGAAAATGAATATTGTTATGGATCCAAGTTTGGTTGGGGTATTCATTCATGAAGCCTTCGGTCACGCTTGTGAGGCAGATGCTATTTTAACTAAAACATCAATTCTACATGATAAACTTAACAAAAAAGTTGGTGTTGAGGAAATTAGTGTTTCTGATAATCCAACTATTCCTGGTCTTCGTGGTAGTTTCATGTATGATTCAGAGGGAACAAAAGCTAAACCCCGAAAATTAGTTACCAATGGTGTTCTTACTGAATTTTTCCAAACACTCGAGACTGCAACAATTCTTGGTTTAGAACCTAACGGTGCAGGTCGTGCTATGGACTTTAGTTTTCCACCTATCGCTCGAATGGGTAATACCACTGTTGAAGCAGGTGATAAAACAATGGATGAATTATTCGAATTAGTTGGTGATGGAATTTTCTTAGAGAAATCTTATGGTGGGTATGTCAATCCAACAAAAGGTCAATTTATGTTTTCAGCTCAAAATGGACATGTTATCAAAAATGGCAAGAAAGAAGCGATAACTCAGAATGTTTCAATGTCTGGTATGATTATGGAAGTTCTAACCAATACTATAGGTGTTGGTAAAGATCAATCATTCGCTTTTAATGGTACCTGTGGTAAGAACGGTCAATGGGTCCCGGTAACTGGAGGAGGTCCTTCACTAGCAGTAAGGGATCTTGTTGTTGGAGGACGCTAGGAGGAATATTAAATGACCAATAATGAATTAATTGATATTGCTAATAAAGTAGTCAAAATGGCTCAAAAAGCAGGAGCTGAACATACTGAAGTATTCTTATTACACGGCAATCAGTTTAGTGTTAATCTTGAAGAATCTAGTATAGTCAAGGCAAATAGTAAAAGCTTATCAGGCATTGGTATGCGTGTATTAGTCAATAAAGCAATAGGTCTTGCTTCTTCATCCCAATTTGATAAAAATATCTTGGAAGCAATGGTTAAAGATGCTGTTGCTTTAGCAAAGGCAAACACTCCAAACCCTGATAACGTTGGTTTTGCTCAACCTCCTGATAAATATCCTCAAGTAGAAGGACTATTTGATAAAAATCTAGCTAATTTAGAAAGTAGCGAACTAGTCGAAATTGCTATTCGTGGTTTAAATGGTAGTTTAGAAGTCGAACCAACTTTCAATGTTGCAGGAACAGTAGGCTTAACTCTAGGTACCAAAATAATTGCTAATTCTAATGGTGTTAATGTTAATAGCGATCAAACATTTCTACAAATGTTCATTAACTCCAATATTACTAAAGATGATGATATAGGTGTAGCCTATGAGGTTTTCCAAGGGAGAACTCTCAAAGAAATTGATCCTGAAAAAATTGGTCGTGTTTCTGGTGAAAAAGCTCTTAAAATGCTTGGAGGAAAGAAAATTGAATCAGGTAATTATCCATTCCTTTTAGATGAAAGAGCTACACGAGCAACCATTAATAGAATCATTTCTCAAGGTGTATCAGCTTATAACATCATTCAAGGAACAGCTTTCTTCAATGATAGATTAGCTGAAGAAATCGCCAGTCCTATTTTAACAGTAATTGATAATCCATTAGAATTTGGTGGAACAGGTAGCAGATTTTTTGATGATGAAGGTTCACCAAGTCAAAAAACAACCATTGTTGAAAACGGCACATTATTATCATACTTGAGTGATGTCTATACATCCAAGAAATTAGATGTACCTAATACTGGTAGTGCATCAAAACAGGGTTATGATAGTATCCCTCATCCTAGCACAAGTGTCATTCAAATCGAACCTGGTACCGCATCAAAAGATGAATTATTTGCAGAATTAGGTACTGGATTATATTTAGAAAATGGGCTTACTCCTCAAGCAGGACCAAGTATTAGTCAACAAGTTGATGTAGGATTCTGGGTAGAAAAAGGAGAAATCCAATTCCCCGTTAAGAACACTATGTTAGGAACAACTGTTTATGATGTTCTCAAGAATATCAAGTTGATTGGTAAAGACTTGCTTGTTGAAGCAGGAACAAAAGCACCTATGATACTCTTGAATGAAATGAAATTCTCAAGTGGTAGATAAAAAAAACGAAGGAATAGTTATTCCTTCTTTCTTCTTTTATTAATTATTAAACAAATTACTGCAGTGAAAATTATTGTTGTAGTAGCTATGGGTATATCATACCCACTAAATTTATTTGTTTTTAATGGTGGAGCTATTTCTTCCCAGTCTGTCCATTCATCGTCTGTTGTAACATCAGTACTAATAATTTGGCCAACAGCTATTTCGGAAGTCTTTGAATCTTCCCATAAAACACCTGTGGAATCCACATGCCTTACTGTAAGATTAACATTCTGAGAAGCACTTGCAGCAGTGGAGGCATTGATTACCACTTGAATATCTGGCATGGTACCTTTTGATAGAGCAGGAATACTAGCAACAGGAATACGGATCATTGATGAGCCAAACATAAGAGTGTCTTCAAATGAAGCTTCTTGTATATCAATATCTACACCCATTCCAATGCCTGATCTAGGACCAGCATATCCAATATGTAATGGTTCTTCAAAAGGTGAAGTATCAATAAAAACATGCAAATTTATTGTTGGATCACAAGGATGTAAGAAGAATTGAATTTCCTCATAAAATTCTGGTATAGGTATTTGAAGCAAGGTTTGATTGGGTGGGTAAATACTGAAAATAAATTCATCCCAATAGGTATCATCAGAAATATCAAACGAATCATAAAGATTGGCATATAAATACTCTTGATACATATCTCGAGTGTCTGGAAAACAAATACTGAAACCTGTTAGGTTACTATTTGCATAATCTGTATAAGTTTCAAATTCAACAACTGTACTTGTAGAAGTTCCTTCTGCTAAACGTAATAAAACTTGTTCAGCATAATTTTGGATATCATCATGATAATAGAGTTCGTCTACATGTTCCAATAAAGTAGTGACAAAGTCACCTAAATCTACCATCATAGCTTTGGATTTGAAAAGTGAAGTGTAATAATGTAATTGATCTCTTAGGGGAATAAATACTTCACGGGCATAGGTTAGATTGTGTAAAACTTCAAGATACAGATATTCAGTCATTTTATCAAAGGCATAGAATAAACTGAGTCCACCAGTCAATGGTAGAGCTTCAAATTTGTTTAAATCATAAAGTGCTACAGTAGGCCATTGAGGATCTGGACCATAAGGATATGAAGGCACCCTTGTTGGTGAAACAGCTGAATCAAAACATACTTGAGCAAGCTCTAATGGTGTCATTGCTGTATCTCGACTCAAAGCATAAAGGATATCTCGAGGATGATAAAGAGCAAAAGAGGTTTGTAATGATTCACCAGCAACTACATAGCGAGCCTCTCCACGTAATTGCCACATGAGTTCATAGGAACCACCTTGACAAGTATCCATAACTAAAACATCTACATCACCAGCAGAAGATAGTGCTTGTTCTATTTCAGGGACTGTAAGACAATCACCTAAAGCATATTCAAATGATGGATGTGTTGCATGATAATCGTAACATGCTCCAGCATATCCACGTCCATGGTCACTTAAAACAAGCCCATAATTATTTGCAGGATAATGGGATTTGCAATAATTGATAAAATCACTGAGTGTATAAGGACTGCCCATATTTTTTGGTCCATAGTTAGCTAATGTTATCAAATTATTATATTGAAGTTCGTAGAGTTTTGCTTGACCATTTGGATATTCAGTAGAGTAAGGGTGATCAAACAAAGCAATAACATTTAGATTTGATTCAGATCCATCTAGTAAATCGTACCAATACAATGAATTTATTGTTCCAAGCATTGCACTAGCAAGCCAATTAGCTGAATTATCTAAACTTGAAGTAACATAGTCATCTCGAGTATCAGCACAGAAATAGAGCATAAAGGTCCAATTCTTTGTTGTCTTAGGTTCTAAATCCAATTCGAACATTTCTTCGGGTTCTTTCGCAGTCACAATTAAAGGTGTAAATGAAGATATAAATACAATAACTATAAGAA
>JAEORM010000057.1 GCA_016840905.1 Candidatus Gerdarchaeota archaeon
CTGTTTCTTTTTCGTTTTCTTTTTACAATAAATACTGCTACCAGAAAGGGAATTGATAATATTATTTGGATGGAAGCTTCTTGGGTATGTGTAGTTTCAGGTCGGTTCCACCAATGGAAGAATCGAACATAGGTAAGATTTTTGTTAGTAAAACCTGCTTGAGCATCTACTAACTTACTGAATGATTCAACGATTAAAGTGTCATCTTTATAACCAATATTATTGGAATTAACAGCATAGCGGAGATAAATACTATCATTAATACCACCCCATTCTCCATCGTAAGAATTGAAATTAATCTCGAAGATACCTTCAGAAAAATCACCTTCGATAGTTTTGATATAACTATTATCAGAGGTATTGTATTCAGGAATCTCAATGCCACGACTATCACAATAAATTCCTAATATATCTTTGGTCAAATTCAAGTTCCATCGATCTTTCCAATCTCTATAGAAAGTTTCAGGATTGGCTAAACTACGATTGAAGAAAGTAATGATACGTCCTTCATAAAAAGGATTGGTGTGGTAATAGGAATCCAAAAAACCAGTGGAATAATTCCAAACACCCCAAACAGTATTCTCAATGGCAATAGAGATATTATTGCAAATAGCCACTTCGGGGAATAGACCAGCAATTTTAGCTTTAGGAATTTGAAGAGCATAATAATTATTGATTTTTTCTTGTAAAGTAGGATTAAAAGCATGTAAGGGACAAATAATCCGTTCATTAACTTCATAATAGAAATCAACTCCACCATAAACACTATCTCGAGAGTACCCTATATGCTCTCCTTCAGAGAAAGTGTAACTACCAGTAGCTTGAATTTCATCATAAATTGTCTTAAGAAGATTGAGATGACCAAAATATGTGTAACAATTGTTACCAATATCAATATCTAAAAGACAATCTTCAATAACTTCAGAACCATTTTGCATGAGCACATTGGAACCGTACTGCCCTCTAGTGGTTGTAGCTACTCCATCATGAGGAGCTACAATATGAGCTAGTTGATAGCTATTAATATACCAATGGTCGACACCTTCAACATGATTACTTATGAAATGAGCACCATAAGGAGTGATCGGCCAGGTAATAGAACCATTACCTATATAATTTAAAACTTCAGCTTGTTTGGTCGCGTTATCGATCCAGAATAATTCATCTAAATTAACAGGAAAGGTATTGAGAATGACAATTGGATCTTCAATAATACAATTATGACAAGTAGGGGTAGCTAATTCAGCGTTAGTATGTAAATGAGGTGTTGTGAGAAAACAACCAATACCTAAAATAAGTAGGAAAAGAAAAACCCAGAATTTACTTTTGAACAGTATAATTTTCATATAATCCCTCAAAGATAATTCAGAATAGCTGTAAGTATAACAATAGGAAAATAAAAAGGATAGGGAAGGGAATCTTTTGAGAAAAATAGTGTAATATCATACAAGAACAATATAGTTAAATAAAATAACTTCGAATAAATGGTATTCTACTATTATTGTCGAGGAATTAAATGAGCCAAAAAACCATTTCATTTAAGGTAACAGATAAACAAAGAAAAATACTCCTAGTGTATGGGATAATTGCCATAGTTTTCACAGCAGTTGCATTTATCATGTGGGGAACAATTGGGAAAGTGAAACCAAATCCTACAACAGAAATATTTTCATTAGAAAATGAGAACGATTATGATTATGTGATAATTGAAGTGGAAGACCAATATTTAGTTGATATTTCAGTTGTAACAAATGATTATGTGAATGTTGCTTTATTTACCTTAGAGGATTTTAATGATAAACACTCAGGTGGATCCTATACAAGAATAGTACATATTTGGACGGATAGTGAAGACTCGAAAACTAGCGATAACCTTGATGCTGGAACATATGTCATAGAAGCAGAAAGTGACTCGAGTAATCCAATTACCGTTGAGGTAAGCTATACTATTTATCCTGAGAGATCAGCACAACAAAAAGTATGGCTCTTAATAGCAATTATTACACCGTTTTCAATATTATTTCTAGCAACATTCTTTGGTATGATTACTGCGATAAAAATGCGATAAAGAACTCAAATTAATTAACGAAAAGAAGAAAATGAAAAAAAAAGAAAAAGGGATGTTTTTCCTTTAAATTTAGCTATCTTTCAAATCCCTAATAGATCAATATCTATAATAAAATACATTTCCAAAATAATCATTTGTAATTGGAGAAATTAATGATCCAACAAATGGTGTAGGATGTTGTGATGATGTATAACTTGTGACATAAGATATAATTTGAGTATGAAATTCTTGTAGCGAAACACGGTAATCATCATTTGTATCAGCTATGTAAGCATCGTATAAGGCAAGCCAACTTCGATGTACTGCAGTACCAAAAAGACTCATAGTCCATCCAAAAGGTACGACACTACCTTCACTACTGGTGCAAGCTGTTAAAATAGCACGATTTGGTTCAGAATTTAATTCTCCTGTTTCATCTATGAAAGAACCAGAATGACACGCTGAAAAGAAAATATACATTTCTTTACAAGTTATATCATCAACTTCATTATTTAATTGGGTAGGAGTAATATATTGAGTAGAACTCCAACAAATTTGATTTACTCCTCCATGACTTCCCCAATAGAAGAAAACCTGATCTGAACTAGTGCTTTTAGAAGCAACTTGATCTATAGCCCAATAAATATCAGACAATCCGGAAATTATTCTATCAGTTTTACCACTTTCAGAGACATAGGA
>JAEORM010000058.1 GCA_016840905.1 Candidatus Gerdarchaeota archaeon
AGATGAGAAAGATTTTTTTGACGAAACGATAAAAATACTTCTCGACAAATTAAAGAGGATAATGAGTACATGGCAATAGTTGAATCGGGATTAATTGTCAATGGAATGCCAATAATTAGTACAGAATATTATCCAGCAGAAAAAGAAGTTGATCCTTACATTAAAACAGCACTTTTTTCAGCAATACAAACATTCGCTTCACAGGCACTAAAAGATGAAGGACAAGAAATGGTGCTAAAAAAATACATTTTATTAACACAAAATCTTAATCCCGATGGAACAGAGCAATTAGTACTATATGCAATAATGGAAAGGGGAACGGATGTTTCAGAAGTGAAAAGGAGATTAAAAAGTTTGAAAAAGAAAATTGAACTTTCACCTGTAATATTTGAAACACCAACAATGACTAGAGAATTAAGAAAAGTAAAAAAAACTATCGATAAAGAATTGAAAGATTTATGTACAAAACCTGCTGATAGACTAAAGAAGCTATTTGGTACTTAAAATCAATAAAAACTAATTTTTGTATTAGACGGAAATCTTTAAAATGGGGATTTACCAAAAAAGATAACGCATTCAATCCGGTCCTAACTCAGCCTGGCCAGAGTGCGCGGCTGTAGACGTTAAGTCGCTCCAATGATGTGGTGATTTGGAGTCAGCCAGTATTCGCTGCTTGCGCAGAAACCGCGAGGTCCGGAGTTCAAACTTGCATTGATGCTTCAATCAAGGAACAAATCTCCGGGACCGGACCACTTTTCTTTCTTTATTCTTCTTTTAGTTTCTCATCCATAGTTTCTAATAGATCTCTTGCTGATTCTTGGATGTATTCGAATTTATCCTCTCGAGCAATTTTCTTTATTATTGGCATAATCTCTCTTATCTTTGCTTTATTTGGTTTAACATTCACCAATAGTTCTGTTGCTGTCAGAGCTGATTCTCTTACCTGATACCATCGGTCTTTTGCTGCTTGATCTAGCACCTCTTCGATTACTTCCCATTCCCCAGCCATTACTAATGGTATTAAAACTGTTATCCTCATTGGAGGATATGGATCATTCTTTAGGATATCCAATAACATTGGTATTGTTTCTTTGATTTTAGAATAGTTATCTTGTCCTATTAGGTAAAGGGCATTCCCAGCAGCTACCCTGGCATCACCGGACATTCTTAGTATTGGGTAGTTTTTCCTATTCATTGCCATTACTATTTCTTTTAGTGCCAATTTCCAATCTGCTTCTGCTAGTGCTTCACTTATTTCATGGTATACCAATGGATTTCTATCTTCCCTTAAAATCTCACCTAGTAAAGAAACTAATTCCGGTATTTTCTTGTATTTTTTGTTAATCTTTCTTAAAGATGCTATCGCATCTAGACGTACTTCATAATTAAAAATATAAAATGCTAGTGGCTTGATAGCTGATAGCACAGCTGGTATCGCATCCTTATTATTCAAAGCAATTTCCCCCAACATACCTATTGCTTTGGATTTCTTTTTTCTGGAAAGCGAATTCAATAGCTTCTTCACTTCAGGTATTGCAGGCTCACCAATTTTAATTACTGCTTCTTCAGCTAAGCTTTGTATCGAAAAATCTTCATTACCATTGACGATTTTCATCAATTCCTTAAGTGCAGGTTCCGCACTAATGCTAAATTTACTTAATTCTTTAACTGCAGCTTTTCTTTCTTTATCTGATTTACTTGTTTGAAGAATTTTTATGCTATTATTTACTATCTCATCTACTTTGCTCATTTAAACAATCCTCAAAAATTATTTCCTAAATTATAATGTAATATACTTACTATGGCTTTATGAAATTACCTCAGAATCTCCGTGTGTTCTAATCTCATTGTTAATTTGATCATTTTTACACAATAAATTCATTATAATATCTGTTTCCATTTTTCCACTAGTCTTATTTTATCATTATCCATTGATTTAAAGTGTCTAGCCTTAAGTTTCGTTAACCACTCTGGATATTGATCAGGATTTGTTCCTTTGTAAGCATAACGTGTTCGTGAATATTTCAAAATGTCTTCAAGATCAAAGAAGAGTTCCATTTGCTCTTGCCAATTCTCTGGGAGTTTCTTTACTTCTGTATATCCTTTACTAAACCAATTGAGAATATTGTTTCTTTTTTGCTCCTCTAAATCGCGGATATCATCTATTCCAAAAGCAATATCTGCTACAAAAGGATAGTAAGCAGCATCATCAAAATCAATGATGATATATGACCCATTATCCCAAAGGATATTATCATAACAAAAATCATAATGGATTAATCCGTAATATTCCCCTTTTGGGTAGTTCTCTATTATTGATTCTAAATGTCGAATAATTGTCACTAATTCACTATCATTCTCTGGCATCTTATCAATTGTAATTTGAATGTCCTCTTTCCAAGTTCTTCTTTTCCTTTTCGGATGTGGCTGAAATTTTAGCGAAGCAGTATGTACTCTTGCCATCATTCTGCCAATCTCTAACCATTGGTTTTCATTTAATTCTTCAAATTCAATCCATTTTCCAGGTGCTTTATTATAAACAACTGCATGAAAAATACCATTTTCATTTTCAGTGGTTTCTATATTATTGCTATTGATTGATAGATGAGGTTCTAAAATAGGCAAGCCTTGTTCTCGCAAATATGCCATGAAATCCAATTCAGCTTGTACTAGTTTTATTGAACGTTCACTATTGGGTACTATTCTTAAAATCATCTCTTTACCATTTTGTTTGAAAGTATAAATGAAGTTAGCACTGACCCGCCATAATTTAACTGGCTCGTTGTCATGTTCCCAGAGCTTGATCATTTGTGCCCCAATACATGGTAGGCCATTGTCGTACTTATGCACTTCTTTCCACATAATTTCAACGTTCATCAATTTGAAATATCACAACGATTAGGATTTAATATTTCCATGTATGGATTCTTCATTTTTACCTTTACCGAAGAATCTCAATAAACGTTGGCGATTCAATCGTTCAGCTCTTCTTAGCATTCTATTTCTAATTCTCCTTGCACGTTTTGATCGATAAGCAATTGTTTCATATTCTTCTCTTCTTCGCTTTATTTGTTCGATATTAGCATGAATTAATCGTTTCATGTTTGGAGTTAATGCTGACATATCAACGTCATATACAAGAAATGGCATGTTATGTTCAAGATATATTGGTTTTAGAATTGCTTGTGAAATTTTATATGGGAGACAATTGAAAGGGCCTGTGAGTATTAGTGAATCAAAGCTTGAACCTTCTAATGTTTCAATACCTTTACCAATTGTTGGGATAGCTTCACCAAAAATTAAGCGACTTATCCATGGACTTGATAATCTAATTATTTCTCCTAAATCATTAGGATGAGCATAAAGTAAGCCGGTTTTTTCAAATCTTCTTCGAAGTCTTTGCTCCATACGAAGCATAATATTAACACCAACTTTACTCATTAATAATAATCTGGATGCTTCTTTCCAAGGAGCAATTGCTGCTCTTACAATAGTATCAAGTTGATTTGGATCACGATTCCATTCTTTTGTTATTAAGTATCCCCCGTTAAAATGAGTGCCATAAACTCCTAGTTCAAATAGATCAGTTGACTTAACCATTATACCATGTTTGCTGTAGATTTCACGTAATTCGCCTAAGAAAAAGGGACTAAACCTTACAAAAAAGTCACCACTAACTAGCACCTTTGGTTTGTCAATGGGTGATGTAGTTCTTGGTATTTTCCTGATTTTCCGTATAAGTTTTCGAAGGTTTCTTCTATATTCCTTCTTAGTAGTAGTAGCATCAAGAAACTCCTTCCAATAATCATGAAGCAATGGTAGGCTATTTTCTTTTCCAACCACATGTAAAGCACTTTCGATTTCTAATATTAGATCCCCTAAAATAATGCCTGAAGGAGCATATCGTAGAACCTCTTGCAAAGGAACACCTAGGAATCGTGTCAAAAAATCAAATCTATAAATGAAAACATCTCTAATTTTATTCTTTTCAATAAATTGCTCGAAGAAATGGAAATAACTGTAAACAGCACAAGGAGAACCTCCACGAATCATATACATACCAATTAATTCACCAGGTTTTCGATTTTCAATTAAAGTTAATAATTGCCCTAAAACAGATGGTAAAGGTATGCATTCTTTTCCTGAACTATATCTATAACCTTTCACCAAATAATCAATTTCAATATCAGTAGTTTCACCAGTATTGAAACCCCAAATAGAAAGTAGTTTTTCACCAATATCAGTATGATATTTTGAAAAGCTCGGTAAAAAGAGTTTGACCCGAGGGTCTTTTATGTCAATCTTTTCACCGTCGGAATTAATAACAACAACTTTTCCATTTCTTCTTTTTACTTGAGTAATTTGGAATGGCTTCTCAGTAGTATCCTTCCTGGTTTTTTGATAGTTTCTAATTATTTCAAGAAAAGCTTCAAGTCTAGTTTGTATTCCTGCATCAGCTGTGTGAGCGTCTAATTCTAGCATGAGATATGGTTTTGTGTCCATCTCAGTTCTAACGTAATTTTGCATAAAAGCATCAATTGTACAACTAAAGCTATTTATGTAAACTAGAAA
>JAEORM010000059.1 GCA_016840905.1 Candidatus Gerdarchaeota archaeon
TAATTATTAGCTGCACCCAAAGTAATTCTTTCACCCCACCTATTCATGTATGCCTCACTGATCTGCAAAGTTTTTGTAGTAAAGGGATAACCAGTAGTAATTGGAGATTCTGCAAGAGTCACATGATTGCATTTTCCTTCTGTCCACTCCCAACCATTAGGATAAGAAACCAGAAAATCAGTTCCCCCAAAAACAAGCATTGGAGATTGACGATCATAGTATTCCTTAACAAAGGTTATTCCTGCATCAGTAGCAATCATTGGAACCAATACTTCTACTCCTGCAGCTTCAGCAGCAGCAAAATAACTCGAGAAATCAATCGTACCGTATGGAAATATACTGGTATACACCAGCTCAAATCCATTTTCTGGCAGAAGATCATCCAATCTTTCCATAATATCTTCAGCCCAAAATTCATATATGAGTCCAATTTTGTTGAAGCCAGTTAAATCTCGTATATGCTTCATACTATTAGCGATACCTAACATTCCACAAGTGTCATTAAAGCCAGCACTGAAATAATATTTATACTTCTCATAATCATCCAAAACCCTCTGTGTTATCTCTTCAGGGATTGTACTTTGTGAAATTAAGATAATTTTGTGTTGAGCAATGATATCCTGCATTGAAATCGCAATCAGACCACCAGGTCCTCCTAAAATAAAATCAACTTCATGATGAGTTATTAATTTGGTTAATGCATTCGTTATAAAAACTGGGTCCACCCCTCCACCATCATCCTCCTCAATCAATTCCACTTGCCTACTCAATATACCTCCTTCTGCATTAATTTCTTCTACAGCTAATAGTGCACCTTGTCGATTAGCTTTACCACCAAGTCCATTTGAATCGTTTAATAAACCTATTTTAATCGTTTCAGAAGATTGATTACCATCATTCGTCAAGACATAAGCTGTAACTCCACCTACTGCTGCAACAGCAATTATGACAATCAGAATTATTGATTGTATCTTTGTTATGGCCTTAGAATCTAACAACCAAACTCCCCCTGCACTAACTATTGTATCAAAAATCGTTTTAAGATTTTCTAAGCGGGTGTGAAAAATTATTTCAATGCATCAGTGTACTAAGGTTTGAGGATAAGCTTTGCAGAACTGCAATTTGGAGTCTCTATTAACGAAAGCTAAAGACTTAGAAAATCAGTACGAATGGCTCCAAGCCACAGAATATTACAGAAAAGCCTCAAGTTTAGCTATTGCTAAAGAAGATGTTTTGAAAGTAGCTGAAATTCAAGAAAAAATTGGCTATTGCTATTTTAGAGCTGCTCTGCAAGCCAAAAAACCTGAACAGAACAGCGATAGAATGAAGAAAGCCATCAAGGCATACGATGCTACAGTAGATATTCTTGAACAAAATACAAATCAGGATCATCGAATAAGAATCGCACATAACAAAGGTTGGATTCTTTTTTTGAAATCTTGGCTTGTAAGTAACTTATCTGAAAAGAAAAAATTAATAGATGAATGGTGGAAATTTGAGAGCAACAATTTCAACATTTATGATAAAATAGATGATACTTTATCTGCTGGAAAAATCTTTAATGACATCCTTGAAATGTCGGCTACTGAACGATTTTTCTTCACAAAAGATAATGTAGAATTATTAAAAATAACTAAGCAAGGGATTAATTTAGGAGAAAAAGCAATCAAATTACTACTAAAAGGAAATAATGTTTCTGAATTAGCTAGAGCATACTGTTGGACAAGTTGGTATTATGGTTTTATACCCAGATATGCATTAATTGAAAAGAAAAGAGATGAATTTAGAAAAAAAGGTGTTGGGTATTCAAAAAAAGCAATTGAATTATCCCGAAGAACAGAAGATGCTTGGCTCATAGGTTGGTCAAATAACGCAGCAGGTCATAATGCAGTTAATCTAGAATTATCAATAAAATTTTTGGAAGAATTTATTAAGCAAGGCAAAATTGCTAAGGACAATTATATGTTATCTGTCGGTGTAATGGAGAAAGGAAATCGTCTTGGAGCTAAATCACTTGTTATAAAGGATCCAGATAAAAAGCGAGAAAATCTAAAAATTACCATAAAAACCCTTGAACAAGCAAAATCTTACTCTGAATTAGCTAATTATTTTTTAATCCGATTAATGAGTCGCAATGCGATTATTGGTAATTTACAAGTTTTAGTTTTCAATGAAACAAATCTAGAATTAAGAAAGACTCTTTTAGAAAGAATTGTTACAATTGCTAAGGAAAATTTAGATTTTGCTCCAGAATGGTTTCAATATTCTAGTTATACATTTTCCCATCTGAGTAGGGCTTTACTTCACCTGTCTAAGACTTTATCAGATATTAATGACAAACGTCAAAATCTTTTAGAAGCTTTAGAATATAATGATAAAAGTATCATACTTCACCAAAGATTTCTTCCTTTCTCATATTCTACACAAGGTGCTGAATATCAGGAAAAAGCTCGGATAACGGTAGAGTTAGCTAAACTTGAAAAAAAGGAGAAAAAAATTAGATTACTTGAAGATGCCACTTCATCTATGGAAAGAAGTTTAAATCTACTAGAAAAGGAATTAGTGGATTCTTCTGAGGAATGGGTAATTGCTCTTTATGGATTTCGTCAATATCAGAGTGGAAA
>JAEORM010000060.1 GCA_016840905.1 Candidatus Gerdarchaeota archaeon
ATTGTAATTTGCATCCTTTTTCCAAATAAACTTCTGTTGTATATAATATTTCACCAGACACTCTTGCAGATTCTTCAATAGTTATGGAGTCACCATAGATATTTCCCACTCGAGCACCTTCTTCTATTCGTATTTCTGAACCATAAAGATCTTGGGTGTTTGCTCGTGAAGATACAATTATTCTTTTTGCTTCAACAACACCAATTACTTCTCCACGTCGCTTAATTTTAAAGTAATTAGCTTTGATGAATTTAGCTTCGATTCTTCCTCCTACATCTATTTCATCAGCCATAATTACCTTATCAGCATAACAGGAACCTCCTACAAGTAACTTACCTGAACAAGTAATATTTTCCTTACACGTAAAGGAACCACCAATTTTTATAGATTCACCTTCAGCGTTTCCATCGATTTTTATTGAACCACCAACATCGAGATGTTTAAAATTAACATTGCTATTAGCTGTAAAAGAACCACCAACAGATAATTCAACAACTTTAGCTTCACCTGCAAAACCTATTGATCCTCCAACATCAATAGAAGTAATATCTACTTTATCTTCGGATTTAAATGATCCTCCAACGCGTATAGTTTTAAATACCCCACTTGTTACTTTTACAGTGCCACCAACTTTGATATCATCAACAGTACAATGTTCAGAGATTTTTACTGAACCACCAACAGCAATTGAACCAATAGTACTTTGACCATATACCTTAAGTGTACCGCCTACTTTTACTGTTCCAATTGTGGTTTTACCACCAAACTTTCCTGTTCCACCAATCTTTACTGTATCACAAAGCGTATCTGCTTCTACATTAATTGAACCACCAACAGATACTTCAGGACAAGTAAAATTTCCACTTACATCTAATTTATTATCAACTTGTGAATAATGCTGTAATTCCAAATTTCCAATAATTTCAAAGGATCCATCTTTAACTCTCAAATTTCTCGCTATAAGATTTCCTTGGCAAAAAATATCCCCCTTTGCTATTACTGCTCCATCAACAATAATTGTTTCATTTTCAGCAATTATAGTTGAATCTTTTCCTAATTTTAAATTACCTTTGACTTTACTTAGACTTACTGTTTGCCCTCGTTCAACAATTTTCTCAGATTCTGCCATTATTAATCACCTTTAATTTAAGTTACTTACACAATTTTAGTATTTAAAGCAAGTTCACAATTTGTACTCTCAATTAGAGGTCACAAATTGTGACTTACATTTAAGATCCTTTATTAAAAAATACAGCTATTCCAAAAGGAATAGCTATAAACTTATTTATTGCTTTTTTATGCTTTTGGCAAAGGTAAACTTTCTACTTTTTTAGGTTTAACACGAATTTTTGCTTTTGCTTCAGTATCGAATGAATCAGTATATTCAACTATACCGCTTAATACTGCATAATCCTCAACAGTAATATTGTTAGCAAAAACATTTCTTGCTCTACTCTTCTCATACATCTCTAAATCTTCTACATAGAGATTACGAGCTCTTGCTTTCTCACCTAAAGTAACACTTCTAGCTTTTACTATACCAAATAATTTACCTCTTTTTGCTACGCGAATAGTATCAGCTTCAATAAATCTAGCTATGATATTTCTTCCAGTTTTAATGTCCTTTGTAGTAAGATTTCCTTTAACTATACAACTAAAACCTGCTTTAACTGCTTCTGTAAATTCTAAATCCGAACCACTTTTTACGCTAAAACCAGCTTTAGCAGTTTCTCCTGTACCACCTTGTTTTAATTTAACATTAAAACCAGCTGAAAGGGAAGTAAATGATAATCTCTTCTTAGCTTTTATTGAAAAACCAGCACTAGCATTTTTCACATTGCCTGAATTTAATTTGATGCTAAAACCAGCACTAGCTCGTTCAAATTCAATGTTATTTAAACCAAATATGGATAAACCTGCACTTGCTGAGCCGATTTTTCCTTGATCTGCAAAAATTCTGGTTCCAGAGCTTACTTTTTCAACATCAAGCAAACCATATAATTTAGCTTTTGTGCCAGTACTTATAGAACCAATTTTATGCGATCCATGTAAGATAACCTTAGTTCCTGAACTTACTGATTCAATATCATTATTACCATTTAGGACTGTTTTTATGCCTGCTTTTACTGATTCAGCAGTTGTTCCATTTGCTACCTTAATACACATACCCGCTCTTATTTCTTCAGCTTTAACCTTTCCTTTTACAATAAGAGATTTATCAACACTTACTTCTTTTATTACAGTTAAATCACCAAAAATTCTAACTGATCCCTTATCGGATCTAATACTGCGAACCTCTAAATTCCCTTTACATTTGAATCCACCTTTGTTTTTAATCCGACCATTAACTACAATGGTTTTATCTTTAGCTATAATAACAGCTCCTTTACCAAGCTTCAAATCACCTTCAACTTCTGATAGTTTTTGGCGAGTATATTTTTTATAGGCTGTTTGTTTTTTAATTGCCATAATAGTTTCACCTAAATTATTTGATAATTTACCATTTGATTTTTAATTTATAAACCGATTTCACATTTTGAAGTCTCGAAATGAGACCACTACTTGTGAGGTCACAACTTGTGACTTTTACTAAAAATTATTTATTTTCCATAAGAAAAGTCACAATATCTAGAAGTATTTTTGGTTTATCAGAGAAAATTCCATCCGCACCCCAATTTAAGAGTCGAAACATATCTCCAGGTTCATTAATGGTCCAAATATGAACTGCTAAATCCAACATATGACTTATAGTAATAAATTTTGAATTTGAGAAGACTCTAAATAACCCATATTTCTCAGGAATTTGTAAAGCAAAATAAGATTTAGCTTCACCTAAAATTTCTTCCTGTTTAAGTTGTGTTTCTTTAGTAAAATCAAAGTTTTTGTTTTTCTTTATCCATTTACCTATCTTCTGTCGGTAATCAAAAATTTCAATTGGACTTGCACTTGTTGGGGCACCAGAAATTGTTCTAAAGGTCTTCAATTGTTTATGATGAAATGAACCTATCATTACTCTATCTAATGCATCAAGTTCTTTTAATTTCTCTGCAAGAACATATGGTGCATCAACTAATCTATCTTTTATATCCATATTAAATTTCATTGTAGGATATTGTGTAAGAAGTTCTTCAATAGTTTGGATTTGTAGTCCTTTTCCTCTAAAAGGATATGTTCCTGTTAATTCACTGACTCCTTTAAATCTATATCCTTGATCCAATTTCTTTAATTCCTTTAAGGTATAGGACCTAACGAAACCTTTACCATTTGTTGTACGATCTACTCGAGCATCATGAAAGAAAACGATTTCATTATCCTTTGTTATACGAAGATCTGTCTCTACAACGTCTACTTCTAATTTAATGGCATCAGCATAGGCTAAAAGGGTATTTTCAGGAGTATCAGCACTATCTCCACGATGAGCCATAACTAAAGGTCTCTTACCTTTTATAAAGGGCACTGGACTTTTTCGCCACATAATGCACAAATATGCAATTACTAGAAAAAGAATCTTTTGTAAAGTCAAATAATAGAATCCATTCTAATAACATCTAGAAATTAGCTATGTATTAAAACGACAAATCAGATAGATTTATTAAAAGAAAGCTTTCTGTGTTTAATCACAGAACAGTAAATTATACATGGTGGTAAGTAAAAATTGGCAGACTTTTTTATTGGTGAAGCTCTCCAAGGTAAAGGAGATGAGCTTGCCCATATTGATCTGATGATTGGTGATAAAGATGGACCTGTAGGACATGCTTTTGCTAATGGAATGACCCAACTATCACAAGGTCATACTCCCTTATTAGGTTTAATAAAACCCAATCTTAGTCCTCATCCAAGAGTTTTAATTGTTCCAAAAGTAACGATTGAAAATCTTGACCAAGCAGCGAAAATTTTTGGTCCAGCTCAAATGGCTGTAGCAAAAGCAGTTGCTGATGCAGCAGCAGAAGGAGATATTCCTCAAGGTAAACTCTATGATTATGTAGTAATTGTCAGTGTGTACATTCACCCCAAAGCAGAGGATGAGGCAAAAATATACTATTATAATTATGGTGCAACTAGATTAGCTTTAAAACGAGCAATGAGTAATTATCCACCAATGAAGAAATTAATAGAAGAAAAAGACAGAGCGAAACATCCAGTGATGAAGTTCAGACCACAAACCCTATGGAATCCACCTTATTTACAGATAGCCTTAGATGTTGGATCTCTCTCTCAAGCAGTTAAGATAGTTGAAGATTTACCCAAATCTGATAGATTAATTATTGAAATTGGTACTCCTTACATTAAACAATATGGTATTGAAGAAACTGTTGAAAAAATGAGAAAGATCAAACCAGGAGCGTATATTATAGCAGATATGAAAACATTAGATGTTGGACGAGCAGAAGTAGATTCTGCTGCAGATGCCACTGCTAATGCGGTTGTAGTTTCAGGAATTGCTCCAGTAGACACTATTACTGAATTTATCCGCGAATGTAATAAAAGAGGCGTTCATGCTTGGATTGATTCTCTAAATACAAATCAAGTAGAATTCATTGCTATGTTAGAAGCCTTGAAAGAAAAACCAAAGGTAGTTATTCTTCATAGAGGTATCGATCAAGAAACTGCTCAATCTGAAGGTGCTGAGAAGAAAGAAGGAACTTCAGCAAGTAGAACAGTTTGGGGCGATATCAAGAAAATAAAGAAAATCACTGGTGGATTGGTTGCAGTTGCAGGTGGATTAAAACCTGGCAAACCATTAGAAGAAGCAATGAAATCTGGAGCGGATATTTTCATCGTTGGAAGATATATTTATCGTTCAAGTGATGTAAATAGAGCAGCTATGCGATTCCTTGATGATATGGAAATCGAACCAGATACTATGAGATTATTTGATAAATTAGATTATTAGGAGTTTTTTAACTCCTCTCTTATTTTTCTTTGTTTTTATTCTGATAAAAATGATTTTGGTGGCATATTATTTTTTATTTTAAGATCATTATATATTATATATTATGAAACGTAGTTTGAAAATTACTTTAATTACAATTATCACAATAAGTGTTGTTTTTGGAGGATTTTTTGGAATTGCTAAACTACTAAATTATTTGAAATATCATAAACCACCTGATATTGAACCTGAAGCTGATCCACCAGTACTTGAATTTATCTTTAACAATTTATCAGTAATAAGTAGAATTTGTGGGTATGGTTATATTGGTTCTGATTTCCATAATGGAATAGATTTTATTATTAATGCATCTATTGTCAATATTATTGCTCCTTGCAATATGACTTGTATAGAAAAAATTCTTGTTTATTTAGAAAATGCTGATCATTGGGCCGTCAGGACAACCTATAGTATTAACAAAGATTACCAATTATTGGTTGGTTTTGAATCATTTGCTCGTAATGAATCATTTGGTAATTATCAACTAGATTCAATTGTAGTTAATGTGAATCAAAACATAACCCAAGGTGAGCTCTTAGGTCAATTATTAATGCATGAACCATCTGCTCATATTCATTATGGTCTTTATAAAAAAATTGATGCTGTTTGCCCATATCAATATTTTAGTACTGACGCAAAAATAATCTTTGATTATCTTTGGGTTGAATTAAGCAGTATAGGAATTCCTTGCAATGAAACATCCAATAACATACAATATTTACTGTAATAGACAAAAAGTAGGATTAATTGAAAAAGAAAACGAATAACTTATTTTTACTTTTCATTTTCCTTTTCAACAGAGACTATTTCTCTATTTAATGAGCCTATTTGCTTTCTAAATTTAAAGAATCTAAATATTCCAAAAATTAGAATAACAAATGCAACAACGATTAATATCCAGCCAATTACAATTATAGGAATGGAATCTAAATTCTCGAATAATTTTATGAGACCAAAACCTGTTGCTCCTGAGGCAAGAGCTGTTCTAATATATGACAATAGTGTTCTTTCATTAGCTAGAGCTGTTCTATCTGCTGCTAAATGATCCCGAATAATTAATTCTTTAGGGTCAACTTTATAGTATTTTTCTGGCAATAATTACACCTATTTTTTTATAATATATTATCAATCTTTTTTAAATTAAAAATTTAATTAATA
>JAEORM010000004.1 GCA_016840905.1 Candidatus Gerdarchaeota archaeon
ATTCAGTTTAGATGAAGCTGAATTCTCTTATTAAATTACTTGACAATTACTTTTTCCATTAATTATATCTTTTGTATTATTGAAAACTCGTTTTTATTAATCACTAATGATTTTTCCTTTAAATTAATTTAACAAAATGAAAGGATAGATTAAAAATTAACTTGTATGATTTCTTGTTAGTGAATCCTTTGTGTGCTGAATGTCCCATTCAAAGAAATATTGATTTACTCAAAGATGATGATTCTAAGATAAGACGTGCTGCAGCTGAAGCACTTGGTAGTATACTATCTCCTAGAGCTGTTCAACCTTTAACCAACTTACTTAAGGTTGAAAAAGATATTCATGTTCGCCGTGCTGCTGTTTTATCCCTCGCTCTATTAGGTGATAAAGATTCTCTACCTCTTTTACTTTCAATTCTCGAAAATGAGTCCGACTTAGAAACAAAACGTAATATTGTTGGTGGATTGCGATTTTTTAGCAACAACATAAATCCTATGCAACTTATTTCCTTTATTTTAAATGAAACAGATAAATCTATTCGAGATATACTTGTAGGGACTTTTATTTATATCCATGATAAAACTCACTTATCAGAATTAATCAAACTGTTTACTAAAAGCGATAATTTAGAAATAAGAGAATGTCTTTTAGAGATCATTGGTTCCTTTGATGATCCGAAGTCTAAGGAACTATTAGTAGAATGCACTTCTCTAGTTTATTCTAAAGAACTACGTATTATCGCAATTCGATCTATAGGGAAGCTAGATGATGTTAATCTAATACCTGATATATATGAAGTCTATCAAAATGATACCGACCTAGAAATAAAGGAAATCGCAAGAAGAATATTAGATGAATTATCCATTTTGTTAGGTTATAGCTCTATAGATCAAATGGTTTTAGAATATCTTAGAAAAAGAGAAGAATCAGAATAATCAAACACTTTTTTCTTTTAGGAAAATCTAAATAACGACTAGTGTTAGTTGTATTTAGAAAAATCTGATTGAAATATAACATAACAAGTATAAAATTGGTGAGTATCCTATGTCTATCAATGAGCAATGTAAAGAAGCAATAATGAAAGGTGATAAAGAGAAAGCTGAGGAATTAGCAAAACAAGTGGTAGATCAAAAATTAGATGTAAACCAAATAATCGATGTTTTCTCAGAAGCTATTAGAGAAGCGGGAGACCTCTTTGAGGAAGGCGATATCTTTCTTCCAGAATTAATGCGTAGTGCTGAAGCTATGAAAGTTGCGATGGAAATTTTTTCACCCCTACTAAAAGAGGGAAAAGCGGATAGAACTCTCGGAAAAGTTGTTATTGGAACTATTCAAGGGGATATTCATGATATTGGTAAAACTCTTGTTGCTTCCATGCTAGCTGCTGAAGGATTTGAAGTGCATGATCTTGGAGCAGATGTACCAATTACCAATTTCATTGATAAAGCTCTTGAAATTGATGCCGATATAATCTGTATTTCTGCTTTACTCACAACTACAATGGTTGGTCAAAAGAAATTAATTGATACTCTAATTGAAAGGAATATCAGAGGAAAATTCAAGGTATTAATTGGTGGGGCACCTGTTACTAAAGGTTGGGTCCAAGAAATTCAAGCAGATGGTACTGCTGAAAATGCTGTATCAGCAGTTAAATTAGCAAAGAAATTAATGGAAATGTAATTTAAGCTGATTAAAATGAAAACAAAACCATCAATTCTTGATTTAATTAAAGATCGTATTGTTATTCTTGATGGGGCAATGGGTTCTATGTTAATTGATGAAGGATTGCCTGCTGGATGCCCGTCTGAGAAATGGAATATTGAGCACCCTGAAATTATACAAAAAATACAAAAAAGTTACTTTGATGCAGGCTCAGATGCTGTTCTCACCAATACTTTTGGTGGATCTAGGATGAAATTATCAGCATTAAAACATGGGGATAAAGTGGAGGAGTATAATATTGCTGCTGTTGATAATGCTAGAAATGTATGCCCAGAAGATAAATTCATAGCAGGGGATATTGGTCCTAGTGGTGTTTTTTTCCCTCCAGTTGGTTTTGCTAAGGAAGAAGATTTATTTGAGAATTTTTATGAGCAAGCAAAAATCTTAGCTAAAAATAGAATTGATTTCTTTTTCATCGAAACTATGATGGATCTTAAGGAAGCAGAGATAGCAGTAAAAGCAGCAAGAAAAGCATCTAATTTACCAATAATTGCTTCAATTACCTACCAAAAAACCAAACGAGGATTTTTTACAGTTATGGGTAATTCTGTTACTGATTGCTCATCTAGATTAATTGAAGCAGGAGCAAATATTATTGGAGCCAATTGTACGATTACTAGTGAAGAAATGGTAGAATTGGTACCTATTTTAAAACAAGAAACCTCTTTACCTATTAGTGTTAAACCTAATGCTGGTAAACCAGAATTACGAGGGGCTAAAACATATTATCCTACTACACCTGAGGATTTTGCTGTTGATATTATGAAAATGATTCAAGAGGGAGCTTCTATTGTGGGTGGATGTTGTGGAACAGATCAAGAATTTATTAAAAAAATTGTAGAAAAAATTAAAGCTAATAATAACTAATAGGTGCAATAAAGAGTGGTGTGATTATTTTGATCCACCATAACTGAAATCAGGAGAACACCAGCTAGTAGCATCAGCTTTAATTTTGAACCCTTTATTATCCTCTTTTTCATAAACTAGTTTGTCATTTACTTCAAGTTTAATCTTGAGAATTAACCAGTCATCAGATGATTTCTGCTCTGTCTTTTTAAAACAAAGAAATCTAAACCAATCGGATGTCATTCCTTCGGGGATAGGCAACTCAAAAACACCTTGATGACCACCATCTAATTGGTCAGGCAAAGGATTTTGTAAACGCCATTTGTGCTTGCCTATGTAATATTCAAGCGGAAGAACCTTTTTATCAAAAAATCTTCTTTGCTTTGTTGTTAAGGTCAAGACAATTTTCTCGATTTTTTCGGGAGCATTTGTTGGCAATGATAAACCTCATTTACTTATTAAAAATAAATTATTAATGCACTTTATTTAAAACTTTATTGGATGAAATCCATATTTAAGTGATGAATTATTTTTGAGCATTCTAATTTACATACTCAGCTAAGATATTTATGTGCGAATGATATTATTTCTTTGTGAACTGGTTTGAAATTTATTGATAGAATAAATTTTGATTTGGATATATATGAAATACTCAAACTTCTTCAAAAACCCAAAAAGTCAAAACCACCTTCACAAGAACTAGTTGCTCAAATCAATGAATTTATTGAAAAATATAAGGATTTAATCAAACCCACTGCTATATATGATATTTTTCCGAGTAATAAACTGAAACCAAGCCATGTTTTCAATTTGTCAGAAATAACAATTTTAGCTATTTGTACAATATCAAATAAATTAGAAGATGAAATAACCCTTCTACTTAGAAAAGGTGAATTTTCCAAAGGAGTAATTTTGGATGCTATTGCTTCACATGCAACAGAAATTGTTGCTGAAAAAGTTAATGAAGAAATTATTAATGATAATAAACCAATATTTGAAGGGAAAAAATTCACTAAAAGATTTAGTCCTGGCTATTGTAGGTGGACTATAGAAGATGGACAAAAAGTAATTTTTGATCTTTTACCAGCTGAAAAAATCGGTATTAAATTATCTGATTCTATGATGATGATTCCTAGAAAATCCATTTCTTTTGCTATCAATGTTGGTGAAATTATCGATGAAAATCTTGGTATTAGCGAATGTGAAACTTGCACGCTAGAAAATTGTTCTTACAGAAGGTTTTAGGAAAAACAAATAACCGAGTTAATTTAACACTAATTATGAATTAAATCATTTAATCTCAAATTACTGAGTTGAAAAAGTATGAGACCAACAATAAATATTCTTAACGAAGAATTAAAGGAAAAAGTCGTACTAGAAGCAATGGAAATTTTGGAAGAGTTAGGAGTTTTTGTAGAAAATAAAGAAGCTATGGAAATCCTTGATCAAGCAGGAATAGAATTCGATTATGTGAAAAGAAAAGCTAAAATTCCTATTGATGTAACTAAAAAAGCACTCGAAAGTGTTCCTCATAGTATAACTTTGTATGATAGAGATGGGAAAGAAGCTGCAAAAGTAGGGGGAGATGAAATTTGTTTTGATCCAGGTTCTGCAGCATTGAATGTTCTAGACAGAGAGACCAATGAAATTAGAACTGCAGTAACAAAGGATTTTGTTGAATTTACTAAAATAGTAGATCAATTGGAAAATATTCATGCTCAAAGTACAGCTATAATCTGTTCTGATGTTCCTGAAGAGATTAGTGATAGATATCGTCTTTTAATTAGCTTGCTTTTTTCTAAAAAACCGGTTATTACTGGTACCTTCATCAAAGAATCTTTTGCCAAAATGAAGGATATGTTGGTCGCCATTAGAGGAAGTGAAAAGGAACTTCGGAATAAACCTTTAGCTATTTTTGATGCTTGTCCGTCTCCTCCGCTCAAGTGGAGTGATTTAACTTGTCAAAGTATTATTGATGCAGCAAAATTTGGCATCCCATCAGAATTTGTTTCAATGCCTATGACAGGTGCAAATGCTCCTGTAACGATTCTTGGAGCTATTGTCCAGCATGCTGCAGAAACACTTGCAGGGATAGTTATTACTCAACTTGTTTCACCTGGTGCACCTATCATTTGGGGTGGTTCACCAGCGGCTTTTGATATGAGGAAGGGAACAACACCAATGGGTTCCATTGACACTATGATTCTTGATTTAGGTTATGTAGAGATTGGTAAATATCTTAATCTTCCAACTCATGCTTATTTAGGAATGTCAGATGCAAAGATTCTAGATATGCAAGCAGGATTTGAAACAGGAATGGGTGCATTACTTGCTGGGATGAAAGGTGTTAATATGATTTCTGGAGCAGGGATGATTGATTTCGAGACAACTCAAAGCATCCAGAAAGTCGTTATTGATAACGAAGTTTGTGGTATGATTTACAAATTCAATAATGGTATCATACAACGAGATGAACCAATCGCTAAACATCTTCTTAGTGAATTCAGTGAAACAACTACTCATCTACTTGCTCATGACCACACCTTAAAATGGTTTAAAGAAGAGCACTTTATTCCTAGCACAATTGTTGATCGTTCGACAAATGAAGAATGGATAAACAAAGGTCGTAAATCCATTGCTGAACGAACAAAGGAAAAAATACTAAAATTACTTGAAAAATATCCAGGAATTTCATTGGATAAAGATATAATACACGAATTAGGAAAGCAATTAGATTATCAAGATCTCAATTTAGACAGAATCCTTCATCTCTAGTCTAAAATCAACCATGGGATTTTTTATAGAAAAAAGATAAAAGAAAACAATAAACCTTGAAAACGGATGTCAAATATATGAGTGAAACACTAACCAAACAATATGATGTAATAGTTGTAGGTGGTGGACCTGCTGGTTCTACTACTGCGAGATTTATTGCTCGAGAAGGTTTTAAAGTTAAAATTTTAGAAGCTAAGAGTAATGTTGGGATTCCAGTTCAATGTGGTGAAGCAATCGGTAAAGAGACGATAAATGAAATACTCAAAATTGGTGTTCCAAAAGATTCCATTAGAACGGAAGTTACAGGATTTCGAATCTTTAGTCCTTCATTAAAAATGATCAATTATCAATTACCATCTGGTGAGGGTTATATTATAGATCGCCGTATTTTTGATAAGGAATTACTTATAGGAGCTGTTTTGGAAGGTGCTGACATCCAACTAAATACCCGAGTTACAGGTATCCAAATTGATCCTAAAAAAGGTGTTACTATAAAAACTAAAGAAAAAGGGAAAGATATTGTAGAAACTGCTTCGGTTGTTATTGGAGCTGATGGTTTATATAGTAGGGTTGCCCGTGATGCTGGATTAGCTAAAGAGATTGATCCAAAGGATTTAGACACTTCTGTTGGTTATGAAATGGTTGGTGTAGATATTGACGAACCTACTATGCTTGACCTTTATATGGGCAATGATGTTGCACCTCGAGGGTATATTTGGCTTTTCCCAAAAGGAGAACATTGCGCGAATGTAGGCACAGGTGTTGGAGTTGGTTTTGGTAAGAAAAGTGTTAAAGAATATCTTGATGATTTTATTTTCAAACACCCTATTGCGAAGGAGCGATTCCAAAAGGCTAAAATTATTGAGGAACGTATTGGTGCTATTCCAGTAGGGGGTTCATTAGAACGTCTTGCAACAGATCGTGTGTTATTAGTAGGAGATGCTGCTAGACAAGTTAATCCTCTAACTGGGGGTGGGATAGCTTATGGTATGGAAGCTGGAAAGATGATCAGTGATACCTTGGTTAAAGCTTTTGAAAATGAAGATTTTTCTGAAAAAACACTTCGTTCGAGTTATGAAAAACTTTGGTATGATGCGTATGGCAAATCATTTAGTCTTGGAGCTAAAGCCCGAAAGGTTCTTGATGTTATAACTGATGAACAAATGGAAAATATTGTCGAAGTTTTTAGTGGTGAAGATTTAACTAAAGCTGTTACAGGTAAATGGGGTCAAATTAAAATGGGTGCAAAATTAATGAAAAAAGATCCTTCATTACTAAAACTACTAAGAGAGGTGCTAAAGAATTAGCCTCTCTTCTTTTGTTTAAATTACAAAAAATGTTTCAAATCATCATCCAAATCTGTTTTTTGAGGTTTTGTTGTTTTCATTAGATCTTTGAATCGTTGATATTGTTTAGATGAAGTTGTTGATGGTGCTTTTACTGTAGATTTTGAATAAGAGATGATTTTCTGAACCATCTGATTTCGATCTGGATTTAAACGATAAAAAACACCTGAATCGTTATTGTAGATTTCCACCAAATTTGAGTCGGCGTCTTGTAGAGTACGAATGATAGTACATATACCAACCAAACCAATTGTCGGTCGTAATTCTTTTGCTAACGATTCAACCTCAAATCTTGTGTGCCACCTACCATCCACTAATAGATCAAGAATGGCTATTTTCACAGGATCACTTGATATGAGATTATAGATTCTATTAGCGATGACCGAATTCATAAAGTTCCGACCTCTGTTGGAGGTTTAGGTGGGAGATCTCTGTTTTCAGTTTCTTCTGATTTCTGAAGATAGTTTGCTATCTGAGATAATTTCATTGTTGGTGGAACAAGAACCACAAAATCTTTGCCTAAAGCAATGATATCTCCACCACGACTCAATACATGAGATTTTAATTGATGAACAGCTCGTTTTAATCTAATCATATCTAATCGTGCGAAATCTTTCACACCTAATATGACCATGTTACCTTTGTCGATTGTTTCACAAAGCATATCAACATCATTCAAGCTTCGGAGTGAATAAGTCACTACTTCCTTAGTACCTCCGTTTTGTCTCATCTCGTCCTTACTTCGCCTCCTAAATAAGAACGCCGATGTTCCGATAACAGTACCTAAACCTATTATACCTAAAGTTGTTAAGAGTGCCACTGCACAATATCCTCCATCATTACAATCAATAAATAGTAAAAGTAGAATTAAAAGGCAAAGAATATCCTCATAATACTGAGGAACTATATAGAAAAATAAGGGGCTATTACACTTGTTTTATTGCTTTTACGGGGCAACCTTCAACGCAGATACCACAATCTATGCACCCATCAGCAATTTCGAGTTTCTCTTCAACTATTGAAAAGATTTCTTCCGGGCAAAGCATTGCACAAGCCAAACACATCCCGCAAACATTTCGATCGATTTCAACAGGCATGATAAACACCAGTAAAAAAGAAACCAATAGGAATAATAAATTATTCTACTACTAACAGGTTGTCGTAAGATTTATTTCAAAGCGAGTATTAAAGGGTTGATGGTTAACTTATTATAGAATCTTCTAGGATTTATTGATGAGGACTGATTGAATGAGTGCACCTGATTGGATTGTAATTAAACGCATAAATGAAGTATCAGTACCTCGAGAAGAAATGCAAATAGATATGGAGAATTGGCCAGCAGTAGCCCGTAGTAGGGTCTATAAATTTGTTCATCAACAAAAATGGTACCCCGCTGAAGGAGCTAACCGTGGTAATTATAATAAAGAAATCTATGAAGAATTTGCTGGTCATGGATTATTACGTATTGTTGCAGCAGAGGACCCTCGTGTTCAAGGTTGGTTAATAGAACAAGAAGGGGATCTTTTTGAATGGCGTTTTCTCAAAAGTAAAACCACAGAAACGAAAATTGAAGTAGCAAAATATATTTTCGGTGAAGAGAAGGTACTTGATCCCAGAGAATTATGGTCACGATTTAATATAGACGAAAATGATTTCAAAGAGTTTAAAATGGGTACTAAAAGAACAGGAACAATAGGTGTTCATTTTACTTGTGCATCTAAACTTGTCAGTAATCGTTCAGCACTTTTAAGGAATGGTTGGGTTATTGGTTTAATTGATGATTTTGGCAATAGTGTAAAAAGCGCTTTCGAACAAAAACTTCGAGAAAGAATTCGTGAATCGAAAGAAAGTATTGACAGAATCGCCCGAAGTTCCATTCAGGAGCCTGTAGCAGCACTAAAAGATGAGCTTGCTAAAGTTATTCATTCCATGAGTGCAACAAGAGATGGAATTGTTATAAGCGATTATAAACTATTTACAAGACAGAGTGTTTTCCCGCAATGTATGTTAGATTTGTATAATGAAGTTATGAATCATGGTCACATAAATCATGTTGAACGTTTACAATTGGGATTATTTTTGAAAAATATAGGGATGACTGTTGATGAACAACTTCATTTCTGGTATGAACGGGCAGTAGATAATATTGGGCTTACTTTTGATCAATTTTCAAATGGAGCTCCTGGCTATCAAATAAAATATATGTATGGAGTAGTAGGTGGAGGAACTGATTATAGCGCTCATAAATGTTCAAGCATTCAAGATGATTCTTATTGCCCATTTATCCATCAATCTGTTAAAACAATTGAAGATAATTTACGAAAAGAATTCAAAAATCCATCACCAAATCAAGAGGAATTGATACGTAATCTAATTCGTTTTGTGATCGATAAAAAACCAAGTGAAGCTTGTGCAACAATGTTCCATCTTCGTTATCATAGAAATGCATATGCAACCATACATCCCATATCCTATTTGCGATATGCTGCTAAAACATTGAAATTAATTGAAATATCAGATGAAAAATCTGAAGATATAAAAGAACATAGAGAGGATTGATTGAAATGACACTTGAGCAAGGTAACGAAGATACAGAAAAAGCTAAAAAAATTGTTCCAACAGAATTGATTCAAAGATATTATAAAGAGGTTTTTGATCCAGGTGATCTTATATCCATCATTGGACTTTCAACATTTTATCGCAGGGAATTTGCTTTTCTTTTGGAAGATGGTAATTTTATTCGTAACATTTCATTCAAAAATTCAAGTGATCTTATTGACTACATAGTTGCTAATCCAATTCGACGCGGTTATGTAGGAGCTGTTTTTGAAGTACCTCCAAGTAAAAATAATACTATACAGAAAATCCAATGGGCATCTCGTGAGTTTTGCTTTGATCTTGATTTAAATGATTATGATTTAGTTAGGACTTGTGGATGTCAAGGAAAAGAACAATATTGTTCAATTTGTTGGTCTTTAGTTCAAGATGCTGCTTTCTTCTTAGATAAAACATTACGAGAAGATTTTGGATACCATGATATTGTTTGGGTTTTCTCTGGTCGCCGGGGATTTCATGGTTGGGTTCGAGATAAAGATGCGGGAGTACTAACCCAAGAGCATCGAAATAGTATTATTAATTATTTAACCCTAATTAAGGACGAAAAACGAACTCAAGCAGTTGAAAAAGATCTAAAACGAGTTTTACCTCTTAGGGATCGTATTCTAGAAATTATAGCAAAGTCATTTTTCCAACATGCAACTGAAAAAGAACTTCGAGCTGAACCTTTTCGATTTACTGGTGATCAAATTAGACGTTTAAATTTAAATTTAGCAAGTGGTTCACAACCTTTCGAAAGAATCTATGAATCGATTTTAACAAAGAAACAAAATCGAGATGCTATTTTTACTCATATTATTAAATATCGATATCCAAGAATCGATCGTAAAGTATCAATTGATATTAGAAGAATCTTAAAAATTCCTGGAAGTGTCCAAGATACAAATGGTAAAATTTGCTGTAAAGTGGATATTAGGAAAATTCATTCATTCTTTCCAGATAATGCCCCAACAATTTGGGATAAACTCTCCTAAATCTATTTTTTATGAAAAAAATTCTTTAGCTATTTGAGCGATTTTTCCTGGTTCATAGGCTAGCAATTTTGTGTTTTGTTTCAACCAAGCTGGTAAGAATTTTGATGTGTAACTATGACCAAAACGATAATCAAGTAAGATGATTAGACCTTTATCATTGATTGATCGGATAGGTCTACCGGCTGCTTGAGAAGCTCGTCGCAAAGCAGGAATTGTATAACCATATTCTCGTCCTTTTTTGTAGAATTGTTCATCGAGATATGCTATTTGTGATTCAATACGTGTTGTCGGTCTTGCATATGGAATTCCAACAATAACACAAGTGCTCATTTGATCTCCTGGGAAATCAGCTCCTTCAGAGCTTCTACCACCTAAGACTCCCATAAGAGTAGCTCCACCTTTGTCTGCAAATCTTTTGAATTCATTGACTAATTGATCATTTGAACTTGAAGTCATTTTAGCTGTCTCATAAAATAAGGGACGATCTAGAAGCTTTTCAAGTCCAGCTTGTAATAAACTATCTAAGACTGTATATGAAGCAGTAAATATTCCCGAATTTGTAGGAGTGTTATTGACAGCTTCAGCTATAATCCTACACATCTTCCTATAGTTCTCATTAGTTCGATCATCCAATTTTGTACTTAATTGATCTATAATGAAACTTCTAACATTTCGTTCTGTATATGGTGAATCAAGCACTTCCGTTACAAGTGGTAAAGTATCCATGCCAACTATTTTCGAATAGGCTTCTATTGGTTCTATTGTTCCCGAAATATGAACACTATTATACACATGTTCGAAAATATTTTTTGTTGTATATCGAGCATCTAAGGAAATCACTTCGAACCTTGTTCCCCAACCTTCACCTCTTGTTTGATAACTTGAAATTAGGTGTAAAAATTCAGACCGATTTTTAGTAATAACAAATTTCTTGAGGAACTGGCCTACACGATGAATATATGATCTTGGTGATTTGTCACGTGCAAGATTTTCTCTTTGAATTTTCATCCCTGCACTGATCATTCTATCTGCATAGTCAAGATCTATTGTTGCTCCAACATCTCTTGATAATTTGTATAAAATATCATTAGCATCAATTTTAGTCTCAACTTCTGTTCTTTGTTGGTTCTCATCCAAAATTTCAGCTAATCCTCGAATTAATCTCAGAAATTCTGTTTTCGCATAATCCTTTACTTCTTTCAATGCTTGTCTTACTGAATAACTACTTAATTGATCACTTGATATATCAATAGAAGTATCAATAATGTTATGGCATTCATCTACTATAAGGAGAATCTCATCTAAACCTCGAGAGATTTTATTCATGAAAATATCACGAATTGATGGATTGAATATATACTGATAGCTTGAAGCAACAACCTCAACATCTTCTATGAGTGTTAAAATCAATTCATAGGGGCAAAGTTTACTTTCTTCACATAGTTCTATTATCTCAGTACTTGAAGATGGGGTGGTTCTTAGCACCTTTAGTATATTCTGTAAATGAGGTAATCGTTCATTCATTCGATTGTAATATTCACATTTTCTCAATTTCTTCAATTGACCACATAAAATAGAGGCAGTAGCAGCATCATCCGAGTGTTTTAAAACTAAGGGATGAGAGCACATCTCTCTTCGTCCTCTAATGGAAACGCCACTTATTGGTGTTACTTTACTAATTTCTTTTAACTCTGAAATGACTCTATCAGCTTGCTTGTTTGTTCTGCAAACATGAATTAATTGGAGATGCTTCTCTCGAGCAATTGGTATACATGATGCTAATGTTGCGACAGTTTTTCCTAAACCATTTGCTCCTTCAATAATAACATTTTTTCGTTCTTTCAAAGCAGAATAGGTTGTGTAAATAAGCTTATCTTGAATAGGTCTAATTGTATCATATGGAAAAACATCTTTTACTTCTTGAGGGATATTCAGGGGAGTCATTCTATCAATGTCCAATTAACCTAGTTCTATGGAGAAAAATTGTTTATCTCATCTATTTTTAATGTTTGTATTATCTTTAGGAAATTACAAAGTAATATTACTATTAGCCCTTTTAAAACCACTCTGAAATTGCTTGCTCTGTATAGAGTGGTATTTTTGCATCCTCAAAGACTTTCGTTATGAAATCAAATCTTGCTACATAGAGTTTTATCCGATCAACTATTTGTTCTCTAAAAGGTATACCAACAATATTTGGGTTTTTCTTGAAATAATGGTCTGATACTTTTCTAAAACTAAAATGAGAATCTTTAGTTAGACAGAGAATTCCTATAAAATTATCAGTGATTTTTTTAGCACTTTTGTGCCATTTATCTTCTGCTTCTCGAGGGAAAATTTCTTCCATTGAATATTGTATAAGATAGTCAATAATTTGTGTACAAAAATCCATTTCTTGTTTTCTTGTTACCTTTTGCCAATCCTTAACTTCGATAAGTATATGAACCATTGATCCATTGATTTTTTTCTGCCCAACAATATCTATCCTTCTCCCACTTTTCAACCGTTTTTCTTCAAAAATAGCAAAATGATGTTCTTTTAAAAATGTACCAACACTTGTTTGGGCTACTTTCCATGAAATATTTTCCAATTTTTACCCTTCTTTTGAAAATATTATGATTTTCTCATAGAATACAGTTTGTTATATTTGGGCTATTTTTTCTAAAGTTTTAACTATATCAGTATCTATTTTTTCTACAAATTTCAATGCATCATCCAATTCAGTAGAACGATAGAGTAGTATTGCCATTAATCTTCTTTCTGGGTCTTTTGGCAGTGGTTGTACTGTTAATTGCATGAATTCTTCGGGAAATTTGCCTGTTCCAGAAGCTAAGGTGATACCATGAGGACGAAGTTCTTTTCCATCATAATTTAGATTTGAAAGTTTTTCTTTGTATAACTTATTTAAGAATTCATTAACTGGGATATTGGAAAAGATCTCAAAGGTTGAATTAATATCCATTACAACAGTTGTAGTTAATGCATCATCCCCCATTACTTTTTCATAAAAATCATAGGCATCCCTAAACAATGGTAGAACATTATCGCTTGGTTGTGCATCTATGACAAATCCTTTTCTTGAAAAAACGATTAATGATTGTGGGTTTGTTTTTGGTCTGAAAAGATATTCCTGTAATGGACCTGCTGGTGTTTGTAATTGTCTTTCATTTTTTGTATAATCTTTCATTATAGCTATATCAGCAATTGCCTCAGCATCTATTTCTGGTCCCACGTGTATTATATGTTTGAATACTATATGTGAGCGTTCAATTTTAAATGACATAAATAATACCCTCGTTTTTAAATATTTGAAAGTATATTTTGAGTATTTCGTAAAGAAATACCCATACTATCTTTTTACTAATTATTTCTTGTTTTCTTCATCATTATTACTTTTTTCTGTGGTTTTAATATTATCCTCAGATGGCTCTGCATCACCAATTTCTTTCATCATTTTTCTTATGAAGAACATACGTTGGATTGTTGTTATGAATGATAAAAAGCCTATAACAAAAATAGCTATTGGAAGAGCTATTGGGAACCAAAAATATAGTAAATTCCCCAAATATAGGATAATGAGTTTTTCTCGACGTTCCATTATCCCAACACTTTCAACAGTCATCTGAGCAACACTTTCACCACGAGCTCGAGCATAGCTAGCAAAAACCATCCCAGCAAAGCTAAACATACATATTGCTCCAACGGGTATGTCATTTAAGAAACTCCAAGTTAATGGTTCATAAGTAAATTTACCAATAGCTATACCTAGCAAAAAGCAAAATTCTGCAAATCTATCCATAACTGGATCTAGTACTTTTCCAAATTTAGTAGTCTTTCCTGTAGCTCTTGCTACAGAACCATCTACTACATCAATAAATCCTGTTAAAAACATCAGGACAAAACCGATGGCCCACCAATGTTTAAAGGTACCTACATTTCCTTGGAAAGAATACATTACTGCAGTAGCTATTGCAAAAACACCTGAAATCATCGTTATTGCATTTGGACTTATTCCTGTTTTACCAATAAAATTCCCAAATGGTTGCATGAATTTTTTATAAGAAGATCTTGTTTTTAACTTAAAATTTCGCCATTTTCCCATTGACATCAACAACAAACATGTAATATTATCTACTCAAATAATATAGAGTTTAAAATCATTTCTAATCTTTCACCATTATTCAGGTGAAAAATACTTAAATGGAATTTAAAACCTCAAATAAAAATCAATTACTTGTTGTTCATCCAATAACAATGATCACAACAATTATGTCCTTCCATTAAGGTTTTTGTTCTTTTAAATATAATATTTGGATTGAATCCTTTCACAATGTGTGGATCATCAACACAATAAAGTTGATAAGCCAAATTTTCAAGTTTACAAGCTTTAGCAACTTCAGCAAATAAGCACCAAGTTACATTCATTTGTACTTTACCAGTATCATCCCTTGAAAGTGTGAAATCAAAAAAATCCTCTGACCAAAGATTTTCTACAAGTGAATCAATTGAAGCATCCTTGGTATTCTCCGCTACTTGTTTCCAGATATTTTCCATCATAACACCTCTAGCTTCTTTAATTGTATCCAATACTGTTGGCCCAAATTTCTTTATTAGTGCTTCAATCATGGTTGCTTTATCTGTTAAATGATATCTTTCCACAGCTATTCTTGCTTTTCTTGTATCATTAATATTTTCAGACATAATACTTCTTATTTGTATTTTAGAAATTAAAACGTGATTACCAAATTGACTTTTAGTTTGAATTTATAGAATATTAAACAAAGTAAAGAAATGATGTTTCCCTACACACTAACACACTAGTATCATCGATAGAATTACTCTTTCTATACTGTGCTCTCTCGAGGAGGGATAATATTCATTTCTTTGGGTTAGAAGCAGCTCAATTGTGTTGGCGACCCGGGTTGACTATTTCCTCATCGCTGAGCAATGCTTGTGCTTGGAAATGAGCCGTTTAAAGTCGTCTTAGTCATTTGATGCTTCTGTGCAAATCCGGTGTGTGCCAATCCTTGCATCGACGGTCATCGCAAGAAAATTCCCACTATCGTCAATCCTCTAGGAGGCTTAACCCATCATTACTATATATATTGTATATTCAAACTATTATCTTTTACTTTAATGTAGAAAAATAAAAAGAAAAAAATTAAGGAATAAAAGATTATTCTAGTGCTGAACCACAATTGTTGCAAAATCGATCTTTTTCATTGACCATTGAACCACAATATGGGCAGTATCCTTCTTCCTTGAGTGCTTTTGGACTTGGCATTTCTTCTGCAGGTTTAGGTAATTCTATCGAAGAAACAAATTGAGCCCCTTCAGGAGGGTGTATACCTTTCACTTCGAAAACTATTATATCACCACT
The DNA here is from genome assembly GCA_016840905.1 of Candidatus Gerdarchaeota archaeon. The sequence goes on from JAEORM010000004.1 coordinate 15,660, forward strand.
TTCTGGATCAAATGAGGCTTTTAGTTTTCCTTCTGTACGCAAATCAACAATCATTTCCTTAAGAGATTTTTCTGGTAATTTAAGCTCTTCAGACAAATAACTCAAACTTACTCTTTTATATGATTTTAATGCACCAAGTATTCTTTCTCGATTGTATCTATATTTCATAATATTAGAAATACCAGATAGAAACAAAATTCCTCCTGGGATAAAGCACCACCAACCACCAGTATGAATTCTATCAACGGTATAGTATAGAATACCCCAAAGGATAAATCCAAAACCCATCCCTAAAGTCCAAAGATTCCCTTGACCAAATGATTTTTGTAGATAACCCATGTATTTCATTCCTTCTTTTTGTTAATTTAGGTAAACTATGTTAGTTATTATCAACCTCTCATTAAAAGCTAGCTAATTGAACTAACAATACTTTCTGGTAAATTGGTTACTTTGGAAGAAATTTCGAATCCAAAATATTTCAGTATTTAAATCAAGGTAATACTCGGTTAATATTTTAGTTTAATAATGAATAGTGTCTTGATTTAAGCTTAGGATAGTTTTTTGGAGATACTAAGAAGGCGATGAGAACCAAACAAGCTGATAATCTAGCAATTACCAAAAATGAAATTACCAATATGATCTTGCGGTCACAAACAAGCTTCAATTCAAATGATTTACAAACTGAGATTTCTGATGAGCTACTTCAAAATGAAAAATATCTTATTAGAAAAAACCCTCTTTACAAAGGTCAACTTGATTATCTTAGGGAAATTATTTTAGTGGATTTTCCAAATATCGACGCTAATCAGGTTGTAGAAAAATTAGATGTTAGACTTAGCATTGCTAAACTTTTGTTGGCAGATTGCAAAAAAAGTTGTGATGATTTAGATAAATAAAAAGCGCTTGCTTTTTTTGTAGTAAAAAAAGAGGACAAGCTTTTCTTACATATCTGTTATAATTTTTTCAACTTCATCAGTTTTATCTTCTAATACCCATTCATCTGGTATGAAAATAGCTGCAGATGAAGTTACTCGAATAGCTTCCTTAACATCTATATCTAGATTTTCCAAACTTATTTCACCGGTCATCTCAGAGGGTCGGAAAATACCACAATCGGGACAATAGAATCCTGATTTAATATCTTCTGGTCTAGGTTTTTCATCATCTGATAATTTGGCTACAACAAAATTCATTTTGCGCTCACATTCAGGACATTCAGGACGTTCAACCATTTTCATCATTTCCAATTAACAATATCATTTTTTTAATATTCCCATTTTAGCAATTTTAATCTAAAACCGTTTTACACATCCCTATATACCCTTTTGTTTCAGTGTTAGATTTTTCAATAAGTTTAATCAAGGATTCATCTTTTGCTTCTTCTGCTTCTTTTGATCCTAAATTGAATTCTTCCTCAGCTTTTGTGAAAAATTCCATTGCTTCTTTATAATTTTCTGCATCTAGATATTGAATTCCTTGTGTCAAATGGTAATTCCCTAAATAAAACTTCCATTGAACCTGCCATCGTTTTAATAATGGTTTATTGTCATCAGTTTGTGGTAAGGTATCTATTGCTTCTTTCAAAGATTCTGCGGCTAATTTGAAGCTTAAATATGCTCCTTTTGCATCATTTGCTTTTTTCAATGATTCATTTGCTTTAGCTTCAAACATACTTGCACGGAGCATATAGGAATGAGCATTCATTACTAGACTATCCTTCTTTTCAATTGAGAGTTTACCTAATCGTTTGTATAACTTCGAAGCATAATCGCTTTCTTTACTACTTTCAATAAATTTACCCTCATTAGATAATTTATAAGCTACTCCCCAAGCTTTTGTTGCCCTATCTTTTAGTAATATGATTGATATTTGTTTTATACTATTATTTTGTTCATTTATCCAAATAGTGTATGAGGGATTAAAATAACTAGCAAATAAAAATGCTCGATATCCAGCTAAATTTTTTCCTTTCGCTAAATAATAATCCTTATTATTCAAAGCTTTTTGGCCTTCAAGCCTATTTTTTAATCCTAAAGTAAAATTAGTTCGTGCCTTAGCATTATAAATTAATAATGGTTTTTTGATTTTTTCAGCAACTTCTACTTCCAAGGTATAGGCATTTGTTGCTTCCATTAGATTGGCTATTTGATCATCAATTGGTGTACCTTTCTTTAAAGCAGAGCATTCATACTCTCGTCCTTTAGCAAAAAGATCCAAACGTTCAGCTTCTTGTTGATAATCTAATGAAAAACTAGAGCTTGTTCTTTGGAATCTATTAATGCTTTTTCCACCTTCATTGAATTCATGAATAGCGTTTGCATAATCTCCAGAACGATATTTTCTCTCACCATTTATAATTGAAAATAATCCTTGATAAAGATAAAGGAAGGATGTAGCAGTATAATCTCCAGATTGATCCCTTTTTTTAGTATTTTTATTATCTCATCAATATATGTTACAGCTTCTTGAAGATTGGTTCTAAATTCGTCAAAAGTAAATAATGGGGGATTTTGTTGTGGAACTGTAGAATTCAAGTACAAATCTCCTTAAATTGTGTACAACATAATTTGTGCCAGTAATTTAAGAAACCTTTGTTTGTGACTAGAAGTAAAAAAGATAAAAAAAATGGTTGCAGTATCTAGCAACCTATTGATTTGGTAAGGTAGTTATAACTCTACTATTACCTGTAAGATATACTGTATGTTCTGATTGTGAGACAAGTGAATCTTTTACATCACTTAAAACAGGATATCGCTTCAACTGTGCATTATCAGCTAGATATTTCAAAGCGATTTTTGCTGTAGGAATAGTTAATTCATTAGCTATCCAACGAGTAGTAAAGGGGAAGTATTGATATTTTTCAAGAATCAATTTACGAGCTTTCCTTGCTGATTCAAGTCGTAAACCCATTGGTATAGGATTCAATTGGAAAATAAAACAACGATTATCTCCTTTTACTAATTTTCCTGTACCATTGGTAGCAAATGTTTCAATCGCAAAAGCTTGACCTTCTTCTAATTTTATTCCTTTTACTCCTTTGACATTGGGAATAGTTATTGGTCCATGCAAGATATTTTGATCAAGCTGGTGACCACTTAATTCTCTAATTGGTCTAAAATCATAAGATCTAATTATATCTTCAATTTCAGTCCCAATTCGATCTGTAGTTATTCCAGGTCTAATTAAATCAACAGCTGCTTTTGTTGCTTCCTCTGAAGCTTTTATTAAATCTTGATGGTCTTTACCAAACGATACAGTAAAAGCAGTATCAGCTACATAACCGTTTATTTCAACACCACAATCTACTTTTACAATATCACCTTCGGAAATAACTAAAGTATCTTCAGGTGGTGCTGAATAGTGGGCAGCGATATTATTTATGGAAATATTAAGGGGGAATGCCCAATTACCGCCTAGCTCTTTTATTTTGGCTTCACCAATTTCACATATTTCTAAAACAGAAGCACCAACTTTTACTTTTTCTCGTAACAATTCTTTTACTTTTATTGATATTTGTCCTGCTTTTAGATAATATTCTAATGGACCAATCTCTTCTGCTTTATCAGCTGGTTTTTTAACAACTTTCTTTACAGTAGTTGTTGGTTTTGTAACAGTTTTTGATGTTGTGGTTGTTTTTGAGGTTGTTGGTTTACTTGCTGGTTTAGTAGTAGATTTAGCTGTAGTTGTCTTTTTAGTAGCAGTTTTAGGAGGAGTTTTTGTTGCAGTTTTTGTTGTTGTGGTTTTTGTAGTAGAACTTGGTTTCTTAACATCAGATGTCGTTTTTGAAGTACTTGATTTTTGAGTGGTTTTCTTTTGAGTACTTTCAGATTTAGGTTGTTTTGACATTGCTTAAGCTCCTTTATTCTAATTTCAATAGAACATCTTTTCTTATTAATTCTTCTCGAATAACTATATTTCTCATATAAAAGTTTCATTTAACTTTTGAATAAAAAAGGTTTCACTACCTAATAAAATCAGTAATTTAATAAAAATAAGATTGACTTGTTGGTAATTTAAAAATAAAAAAAAGAGAAAAAGAAGATAAGATTAATTCTAATCTTATTTCTTGTATTTCTTAAGGAGTATGAATGATGCGCCAAGAAGTCCTAATATAGCTGCAGCAATTCCAAATCCTGGAGCTGTCTTATATTCAGTATAAAGGAACCAATATTTGGCAGAATCTCTTCTGTTGTAGCTTGTATCAATTGCTTGAATGTAATAGGTGTAATTATTTAATGCACCTGGAGTAAATGTCAATGTAATATTTACGTTGAAGGTTGTACCTCCAGCTACATATTGTTCCAAGTCATGGACAGTATATACACCATCATCTTTCTTGATGTACAATCTTGCAACTAAATCATCATTGTAGTTATAGTTATCACTTAAACCACAAGTAATTTCTACCCAGTGGGTGTCATTTTCTAAACCATCTGGATATCTTAGACCAAGATCTACAACACCTAAGATATTAGGAGCAATAAGGTCATAGACATCAATACCTTGGTACATTACAATTGTGTCTTCATATTTTGGACAGAATTGTATATAGACATCTTGTACACCTAATGGTAAGTCATCAGAATTGTATTTGAAGAGATAACTCCAGTTACCTGTAGCCCAGTTAACATCAGCATATTCCCAAGCGTCGTGACCTCCACCCCAAGCAGTTGAGAAACATCTGATTTCTGCACCATAGTAGTAATCATAATAGTCATCATAAACAGTTCCCTTAATTACTAAAGATTCTGTAATGACATTATTTTCTATAGTAACAAAATCGATTGTACCTGCTTCATCATTGTCTTGACATAGTGCTAGTGCAGCTACTCCTATATTCATATCATAGGAATTGTCTCTATTTGCATAACCAACATAGAAGTATTGTCCTGTCAAATCACTAAAGTCAAGAACGACATCATCAGCTTGAGTTGTGTCAAGTGCTCTAACAAATTCTGCAGTATAGACACCATAGGTAGTCATATTAACCCAATCAACAACTAAGTCAACATCTGTTTGACTGCCAGTTGGAGTTTGTGCGAACCAACCTACGATTTGAGTTTCTGAAGCCATATCAAATAAGTCTTGATCTGTAAGGGGAGTTTGGGTATTATCATATAATGGGCATGTGCCATTGGAGTTTAGAACAAATGGTTTATCTCCAGTATCAGCGTGATTTGCACCATCATGCTCATAAGCATGAGCTTGATCGGTTCTAATGTCAGAAGCAGTCCATGTCCATAAGTCTTTTCCAGATGCATCTGAAAAGCCTACAGTGAGCATGTCATCATATCCACGATATTGGTCAAAATAAGCATATCCTTCATAATTCATCCATTTTTCCCAATAGAATAAATCAGTAGAAGGAGCTATATCAAACCATTGACAGGCAACATAAACATAAGTGGCATCATAACCTATAGAAACGTTTATGCCATCAACAAAGATTGAGTGATAGGTTGCCCAATCACTGATATCACCATCAACAGTAATACCAGTTACTTCATCAATCCAGATACCTTGATCACCAAGTGGTGTTCCGACATATACATCGGGAGCATAACTTGTGGATTCGATAACTGGTGAAGAACCCATACTTATTGTTGAGGTTGTAACATTAGCTACTGCAAATGAACCAGCAAACATTGCGGCTAAAATGACAATAGCAATAATTTTACTCTTCTTCATAATTTGAACATCATCCTATATACTTTGGCCAAATCTTTGTTCCTAGCATATTATTAAGGAACTTAGATGTGCTTGTTTTACTTCGAACTGTAGAATATATACTTTTTGGATTGCTTAGACAAATAATGATTTATTAATACAATATCTAAATAGTTTAATGAGTATTTTATTAAATATATTGTTTAACCAAGCAATTGAACTGTTCATGAACAGTTCAAGCATATAATCATAAACTGAACGATTCTGAACAATTCTGAACCATTCTTTATTAGATTATACGTCCGAATTCTTTCTCCAAATCCCTTGCTGTAATTTTAATGATAGTTGGTCGACCATGAGGACATGTAAAAGGTTTTTCACACTTACCAAGATCTCTTAAAATAGTTACTATTTTATCCAAATTAACAGAATCCCCTCCTCTAACTACTGAATGACAAGCCATTTTTTTAATCATTAGATCAATACGTTCATTTAATGTAGTTAAATTTGGGATTTCATTTCTAATTTCTTCGATCATATTTTTTATATCATTTTCTGTTATTGAAAGATCCATAACAATAGGAATGTTTCTGATGAGATATGTTGATCCGCCAAATAATTCAAAATTTAATCCTAATTTTTGGAACTGAGGTAAATAATCTTTTATGAAGATAATTTGTTCAGGAGTTAATTTGAAAGTTATTGGTTGTAATAATTCTTGGAGTTCTAATTTTGATTGATTATATCTCTTTATTATTTCTTCATATTTTATTCGTTCATGTGCAGCATGAATGTCAACGATGGCTATTCCTTCACTACTTTCACAAAGAGCATATAGTTGTAAAGCTTGTCCTAAAGGTTTCAACCAAAATGAATCTGAAAAGATTACCGTTTTTGTTTCACTTAACAATCCTTTTACTGTTGTTCTAAAACCTAATTCAGTATTAACAGTAAATAACTCTGCTTGATTAACAATAGATAGATCAGAGGATTCTGATTGTTCTGTATTCATTTCAATACTGGATTCATCAACAATTCCAAATGGTAATTTAGTTTGAACATCAATAGTATCTTTTTGAATTATTTTCGAACCACGCCAAAGCTCTTCTGAAGCTAAAGCATTAGATAAAGCTTCAATTATTGCTGTATGGATTTTAAGTGGATTATCAAATCTTATCTCTCTTTTTGTTGGATGAATATTAACATCAATTTTTGATGCTTTGATTTCTATATTTACTAATATTACTGGATATCTATTTTTCATTAGTAGTGTTTTATATGCTTCTTCGGTTGCATCTGATAGAATTTTACTTTTAACATATCGTTTATTCACATAAAATATTTCATTTTCTCTTGTCGCTCTTGATAATTCGGGTTTTGAAGTAAATCCCGTTATGTGTACTTCTTCAGATTCATAGTTCACAGGTATCATCTGTTTAGCTGATTCAACCCCAAAAATAGAAATGAAAGGCTCAAGGGGATTGATACTTTTTGGACTATTAATTAAAACCGATGCTTCATGTAATAACTTGAAATGAATATTTGGTCTTATTAGTGCTTGACGTGAAACTATTTCTAATATATGTGCTAATTCTGTTGTTTTTGATTTTAGAAATTTTTTCCTAGCAGGAACATTATAAAAAAGATTTTTCACAGTGATAGTAGTTCCTGGGGCACACTCTTTTTCTTCAATGAATTCTCAGTCACCACCCTTAACACGTACAATTGTCCCCACAGATTGATCTTTTTCACGAGTTAATATTTCTAACATGGATACTGAAGCTATGCTTGCTAGTGCTTCACCTCTAAAGCCTAAAGAAACAATTTCTTCTAAATCTTCAACTTTACGCAATTTACTAGTTGTATGTGATTTCCATGATAGTGAAGCATCATCCCTACTCATACCCACACCATTATCTACAATCTTGATTTCATCCAAACCATAACCCTTGATAAAAATAAAAATCTCTGTGGATTTGGCATCTATTGAATTTTCAATTAATTCCTTCACTACAGAAGCCGGTCGTTCAACAACCTCACCTGCAGCGATTTTATTAATTGTTTTTTTATCAAGTTGTATTATAGTTTGCTTTCCTGTAGCCATTTTTATCCCTTGAATTATTTTACACCTTATTATCATTTATTTTTCATTAAGAACCTTTCTTTGAATCAAAAGACTCTTTTCACTCAAGTGGGATTTTCATTGAAAAAATTGATAAATAAGAAGGATATTCATCAATAGATATTTCAATAAATTAGGAATTCTATCTGGTGTAAAAATGGAAAATATAGTTATACTTGGTATCTTCATGGCTATTATTTCTTATTCTATGCTAAATATTGGTATGGGTCTACAAAAAAAATGTGCTGCTTGTTTACCAAAAATTGAAAGTCAAAGTATAAGAAAAAATCTCAAAAATTTCTTTACTAATAAACACTGGATCATTGGCTTTTCTTTAGTACAAATTCAATGGGTATTTCTTACTCTAGCTCTTGATTTTGCTTCGGTTTCAATAGTTACACCTATGATGAGTGTAGGAATGGTTACGTTAGTTATCTTTTCGTATTTCTATTTGAAAGAACCTATAGCAAAGGGAGAAATGTTAATGATAGTTACCATAATAATAGGTATAGCTATTTTAGGAGCCACAACACCAAGAGGAGAAACAGATGAAAATTTAGATTTTATATTAGAACGAATGTCTAGTTTAGGGGCAATTATTTATTTGATAACTATTTTTGTATTCTCTGTTTTGTTACTTGTTTTATGCATTGTAAGAAAATACAAAAATGCTGATGTTTTATTTAGTATATCAGCAGGAATAACAGATGCTATGGGAGCGATTTTCTTAAAAGCTGTAATGGGTGGTGCTGACTTCAGAAACTCTGGAGCAGTTGAGGAAGCTGTAACTCATTGGGGATGGTGGGTAATTATGGTGTTAATGATTATTCTAAATATAACAGCAACAATTTATCTACAAGTAGCATACCAAAGAGGTAAAGCAGTTATAGTTGCACCGATATTCTCCGTTTTTGCTATGATGACCCCAGTTTTTGGTGGAATAATTATTTTTAGTGAATGGGATTTTTATATTACAGAAGAAAAATTTGGTTTAATGGCAGGTAAAATTATTGCTTTAGTTATAGTAGCCATTGGTGCAATCGTACTATCTAGATTTAGTGCTAGAAAAAGAAAATTCGATGTTTGCGAGATTAAAGATGAAGAACCTATAACCAATATTGAAGAAGTTCAAAACATAGAGGAAAAGAAAGAGATTGATACTGGTGAATCTCCAAGCAATCAATAGCTTTCATTTATTTCACTTTTTCATGACTCTTTAAAATTCTTTGACGTATATTATGAAGCTTATTCATAGCATCAATTGGTGTTAGATTTTCTAAATCTAATTCCTTTAATTCTTCAATTATTTCTTCATTTATTCTATCTATTTCATTTCGTTGTGATTGAGTAAAGATACTTTGGGTTAAAAGTAAATTCGCAGCTTCTTTAGAACCTGCAACTTGACCAAACAAATCAGTTTGTATAGAGCCTTCTTTGACCCTTTTCTTATCATCAGCAACCTGAGATGTTTCACCATTTGATTGCAATTCTAAAAACGAAAGAATTTCTTTTGCTCTATTGATAACAGCATCAGGCATACCAGAAAGTTTAGCTACTTGGATACCGTAGCTTTTATCTGTTCCGCCTTTATGAATCTTATAAAGGAATAAGATTTTATCTTCAGTCTTCTTAACATCAATATGATAATTTCGCACGCGCTCGAGATATTTTTCAAGATCGATCAATTGATGATAATGAGTTGCGAAAAGTGTTTTGCATCCCAAATAATTGGAACTATGTATAAATTCAGCCACTGCCCAAGCGATACTTACTCCATCAAAGGTGGAAGTTCCTCGACCTATTTCATCTAAGATTAGAAGACTCCTTTTTGTTGCATTATTTAAGATATTAGCTGTTTCATTCATTTCTATAAGAAAAGTAGAAAGTCCTTTTGAGATATCATCAGAAGCACCTATACGAGTAAAAATACGGTCAACATATCCAATGATTGCTTTTTCTGCTGGAACAAAACAACCTATTTGAGCCATGAGCACTATTAAGGCAACTTGCCTGATATAGGTGGACTTACCGCTCATGTTTGGTCCTGTAATTAGAAGTAATTGTTCTGAATCATTATCAAGGAAAACATCATTTGGGATAAAAGGATGATCTAGGGCCATCTTTTCAACTACTGGATGACGACCTTGGGTTATTGATATCTTTAGTGAATTATTAACTTCAGGTCGAACATAACCATTATTTCGAGAGACTTCTGCAAATGTAATTAAACAATCAAGTTCAGCTAATTTCTCCGCATTGTTAAGTATCTTGGCAATTTCAGCATAAACTGCATCTCTGATCTCACAGAAAAGCTTGTATTCCAAGTCATTTATTTGGTCTTTAGCGCTCAATATTTTTGCTTCATAATCTTTGAGTTCAGGTGTAATGTAACGTTTCCCGTTTGTTACTTCTTGCTTTAGTACATAAGACTCTGGAACAAGGTTGAGATAATTATTACTTATTTGCATATAGTACCCTAATACCCGATTATATTCAACTCGCAGAGCTTTTATGCCAGTCTTAGTCTTTTCTTCTAGTTCATAATTAATGATCCACTTTCTTCCCCCTTCAGAAAGATCTCTGAGTTTGTCTAATTCTTCATTGAACTCATCCTTGATTATTCCACCCTCTTTAATAGTTATGGGAGGGTTTTCTTTGATAGCAGTTTCAATTTGTTTTACAAGAGGTGTAAGAGCATCTAGTTCTTTGTTGAGCCTTTTAATAGCATTTGAATTAAGAGATTTGAGTATTTTTTGAATGTCAGGAATAACTATCAGTGAATTTTTTATAGAAATAATGTCTCGAGCATTTGCTCTTTTAAGTGAAACTTGACTAGCTAATCGTTCTAAATCTTGTATAGATTTTAATGAGGAACGCAAATCTTCTCGTGCAAAGGAATTACTTACAAATTCATCTACAGCATCTAAGCGTTCGTTTATTGCTTTTACATCTAAAAGTGGTCGGCGTAAAACTTTTCTTATAAATCGTCCACCTAATGAGGTGCAGCTTTTATCCAAAATTTCAACCAATGTTCCTTTAGAGGTGTTATCACGGACATTTTTTGTTAATTCCAAACTTCTATAGGAAGCAGGATCGATAATCATATAACCTTTTGTTGAATAAAGAGTCATATTTCGAATATTATCTAAATCTGTTTTTTGTGTCTCAATAAGATAATCTAATAAAGCCCCTGCAGCTGATATGGCCAAGGGTTTATCTTCACATCCAAAACCCTCTAGTGTTTTTGTTTTAAAATGCTCAGTGAGTAATTGATAGGAATTATCATTAGAAAATCTATAATCTTCAAGATGGGTAATCATTATTCCAGAAAATATTTCAAAGATTCTATCATCCAAATTATTCTTTTCAGAGACAAGACACTCTTTTGGATCTATTCGATTTAGTTCTATTAGTAATTCTTCTAAAGCATCATCTTCTACAAAATGAGTTACCTTAAACTCTCCTGTTGACACATCAGCAAGTGCCAAACCAAATTTCTTTCCTTTCTCAAAAATCGAAATAATGTAATTATTTTCACTTGATTCCAGCATCGCTGTTTCTGTGATTGTTCCGGGAGTAAGAATTCGAATTACCCCACGTTTGACAATCCCTTTTGCCTCACTAGCGTCTTCAAGTTGATCTACAACAACCACCTTGTACCCATGTTTCACTAAAGTGGACATATACGCATCAACTGCTTTTGCAGGAACACCTGCTAATGGTTCATTTACTCTTTTAGTTAGAGTTATTCCTAGAACTCGAGCACCTAATTTTGCATCCTCGCCAAATAGCTCAAAGAAATCACCTACTCTGAATAATATCAAACAATCTGGATATTTACGTTTGAATGTTTTATATTGACGCATCATTGGTGTTGCAGAAGATGACAATTGATAATCTCCTATGTTAATTTGATTGCCTCATTATATTGAAGTATTAATAAATTTTCTTTGATTCTATCAACATCTTAAACCAAGTTCAACTTTAACATACAAAAATTTAATGTTAATCAAAAAATTGGTTAAATAGACCTAAATCTATTTGCTAATACTTAAAAATAAAATAGTTGGATAAATAATTAGGGTTATTATATCACAAAGGTTGATTTTATGAGTGAAAAATTAATTAAAGAATTAGAAGAGTTTCTTTCTCCCTATGTTCAAGAAAGATTTGATTATTCGAATCTCCCAATGGGTGGACTTGCTAAAACCTTAATGGGTGGGCGGATAAATCAAATTCAACAATATGTAATCTGGATTATGAGAGCATTTGTTCGATGTATTTTAAGCGCTGACAAAGACATCTATCTACGGGATATAGTGTCAGTCACAGTTGCTGAAGCTTATACTATGATGCAATTCACACCAATGAGAAATATACATACTTACAATGCAGAGGGAGCAGCTCAATTTGATCTTATAATTGAAGCAGAAATACACAATTGGTTGTTGTATTTAGAAGAACATGAAAAACTACCTGGCACTTATCATAGATTTAGTGGTATGTATAAAGCAGGTATATAATCTATTACTTTCAGCTGACTCTAGCTGAAACATTATTCTTTTATCTGTAATTGTAACAGTACAAATGAGGGTGAAATTTATGATAGAATTTCCTGAAGCAGAAATTATAACACAACAAATGGAAAAAACACTCATAGGAAAAAAAATCAAAAGGGTTGCTCTTGATAATTTTGATGGATTGGTTAATCAAGGTTTCATGCATTTAAAACCAGATGAATATGAAAAACGACTAACAGGCAATACCATTGAATCCATCAATCATATTGGCAAGTATTTCTTGTTTAAGTTAAAACCAACAAAAAATATCCTTTTCTTTGGATTTGAAACAAGCGGACAAGTATTATTTCATAAGGATCATAGCACGCTTCCTGAAAAATTTACCATGAAATTAACTTTTACTGATGGAACGATGTTGACTATTAGAATAATTGCGTGGGGATTTCTCCATGTAGAACCATTAGAATTTTTCAACAATCATAAATATATTAGTTTGGAGGGGCTTTCACCCCTTGAGGAAAAATTATCTTTTAACGAATTCAACAAATTACTTGAATATCACACTAAAAGTATCAAAACTTTTTTTGTAGGACAAAAATATGTAAAGGGAATAGGAAATGGTTATCTGCAAGATATTTTCTTCAAATCTAAAATCAATCCCAAAAAGAAAATTGGTGAATTATCTGAGAATGAACGGAAACTACTGTATAATAATATGCAAGATATAATGAAAGAAGCTATAGAAAAAAAAGGACGAGATACTGAGGTTGATTTATTTGGACAAACTGGGAAGTATATACCAACATTGGATAAGAGAATGTTAAATCAGCCTTGTCCACTGTGCAACACAGCAATAATTAAATTAGCTGTAGATGGTTCAGCAGCTTATATTTGTCCAAATTGTCAAAAAATGTAAATTTATTTTTCAAGAGAAACCGATGCTCAAATAAAGAGTATAATGAACTCAACCCACTAGTGAAATAAAATGTCTAGTTTAGAATTTATTATAGGGAAAAAAGAAGAAATCCCAAGTAAATATCTTCCTGAAATATTTGACTTAATGCAAAAAAATCGTGAAGAAATTTTAAATGAGAAACCACCTGAGATGGAATTTTATAGACAAAATTGGATTGTTGCATTACCAGAGGAAGAGATGAAGCTCTATGTATTTGCTACAATTAATGATAAAATTATAGGATATGGTTATCTTTCTTGGCTAATTAAATACGACAATTTAGATAGAGGTTATTTCTGGATTTATGTTGTAAAAAGTGAACGTAGAAAGCATATTGGTACAGCAATCTTGGGAAAATTGATTGAATTATGTCCACCTCAAATTAAAATAATTGACACTGAAATCTTTGATAAAACTGATGCTATGGAATTTATTAAAAAATTCGATTCAAAGGAAAAATATATTGAGGTTTTAAGTTCATCAGATTTATCAATATTCAATCCTGAAGAGGTTCAAAGAGAGGCTGAAAAGCAAAAACAACAAGCACTCGAGAAAGGTTATGAAATACTCTTTGTTGATAAATGCGACTTTGTTTTTCATTTGGATTTTCCAAAATTTATTCAAATGGTAGAAGAGATTTGGAATGATATGCCTCGAGAGGAGTTAACTTATGAAGATGATGTATTAACAAATGAAAGATTTCTTCAAATGGTTCAGAGGGAGCAACTATTTGGTGTACACAAATATACCTTTGTAGCAATTCATAAAGAAACAAATACGCCAATTGGTTTAACAAGCACTGTAATAAATAAATACCATAGCCAAGTTGCTGAACAATATGATACTGGTGTATTGAAAGCTCATAGAGGGAAAGGTCTTGGTTTAGCTTTGAAATATCAAATGCTTAATAAATTGCTCAAAGATACTTCTGCAAAATACTGGCGAACAGGTAATGCTGGTAGCAATGAATATATGTTAAGAATAAATAGATTGTTGAACTATAAACCATATACTAAAGTCTACATTTACGAATTTCCTAGAGAAGAATTAGAAAAAATGTTAAAATAATTTATCTAATTCCTTTCATTTATATAGGATTAATTTATATGATATTTACACGAAAAATGGAAGGAAGATCGATTGAAGACAAAGATATATAATGATAAAGAAATTAATCCAGTTCTTAAGAAGCGTTTTAGAAAAATAGATGATCCCAATTATTCTTTTTTTGATGAAGAATATAAAAGATATAATTTTATGAAGCGAATTCTTTTAATCTTTCTTCTAGGTGGTTTACCGTTATTTATTTTAGGACTAACATTATTAATTTTAGGAAATATTTTCGGTATTATCCCAATTACTTTTGGTGGATTGGGTATAATGATGCTTATCTATTTACCAATTCATAGTATAGATCGTAAAAAAATCAAATATATTGTTGAATTACGTGATTCAAAGAATATAGATGGTTTACTCCAAGCAGCAAGGAGATACAGCACTTCCAACGGTTTTTTGGAACAAGAACGTGCAAGATTAGCAACCTATCTATTAGTTGATCTAAAATCCAAAGAAATAGCATTTATTCTCAAAGAGCGTTTATCACAGAAGAAACCTTTGAACGTTCAAGATTTGCTAAGAGTATTTTATTTATTAGCAATTAAACTAGGATATAAAGATCATATCGAACTATTTTATGATTTAGAGAGAGATATTAGTTCAGAAAAAAATAAAAAATATCCTGAAGAAGAGACTAAAGAAATAGTGATTCCAATAACTAAAATTTACTATCTCGAGAGCATTCCAGAAAACGCACGTTGTATGGTTTCTGGATTACAATTAGATTTCTTTGCAGATGAAATTGTTGTTTGCCCTTATTGTTCAGCTTGGGCAAAAAAAGAGTTGTTATTTTCATGGTTGAGTGAAAATAATTTTTGTCCGGTTTGTCAAAGGGAATTACATATCAAGGACTGCCCTATTGTTCAAATTACTGCTTCAAAGAAGTAAATTAATAATTCTTAAAATTCCCTACAAAATAAGCAACAAAAAAAATGTAGTAAATATAATGATCAAATTGATATCTTCAAGCAAACCCCCATCATTTCAGGATTTTACCTTTGTCGGATTTACAAGTTTTTATCAACAGATCGTTTATTTACACTAATTTAATGGGAATTTAACTATTTAAACAATAACGAATTACTTTAGGTATTCTATATACCTCTATTTTATTATTTATAAAGAGAAATTTTTCGGGAACTATATATTATCAAATCCAGTATTTATTGATAAGATATCAAACAATACTGAAAAAAGTGGAGTGAGTTACCATGGATAAGCAAATTAAAAAAGAACATCCACAAATACTTGCTTTTTCAACTATTACAACAGATGGTATTTTAAAATTAAAAAAGAAAGTATTGAAATATCTTAACATCAAAAATGAAGAATCTCTTTTCCTGTCGTTCAATAACGAGATTTTACTTTCAACTTCAATGGGTTCGGAACAACCATTACTTGAAAATCATTATATACAACTATCCACGAGTATATTATCTAAATTAGAAATCACAGATAAAGCAACTATTTGTTTTATACAAAGACCTAAAGCTGTTGCTTTGAAAAAATTCGATGTCACGATTCAAGAAAGTATTTTTCCTCAAATAATTGATATTGAAACAGCAGAGACTATAACACGACGTGTAGAAACCTTTGCTGACGCTGAATCTTTATATAATAAATTTATTGATCAAATTTCGCGTTATAAACTTAAATTTAATCCAAAAAGCTTTTGGAAAAACAAAGAATCTTTTACTGCTTGGAAAGCACTTCGTTTAATGGGAGTTGAAGCAAATAATCAAGAGCTACAGAGCAAATTGATCCAAGATAGATTAATGGCTCAAGAAGCTAACGGTTCATGGGGGAGTATAATATCAACAGCTAAGAATCTATTAGAATTATCTGAATTAGGAATGACTAGCAATTATCCTCAGATGCAAAAAGCAATCAAATGGTTAATAGATCGACCAGAATCTAACTATAATCCAGGTATGTTTTTCCTAATTGACGAATTAATTGATGAGCAAAGAGAAATAATCCTGAAAAGAAAAGACCAAAATAGTGGACCTCGTGAAAGATTTCGCAAACGTTTGCGAACAGAAATGAGATTAATAAGTGCATCAAACAATCTTCACTTCAATCCTTGTGGGCCTAGAATTATGTGGCCAAATGCCTTAGTTCTTGAAAGTCTCTTAGCTCTCGGGTATGAATATCATGAAAGAGTAAATACTATTTTTGAGACTTTATTATTGAGTAATTGGTGTGAATGCTCTTATCAACATGGTTTGAGTACTTTGCGAAGGAAGAGACCATTCACAATACAAGAAATAGAGAATTTTGAACAGCAAACTGATTTTGAGTTTCAACATGGAGGTATAAAAAACCTTCAGTCATTAACAGGTCTACCCAAAAATCATCTTATACGTTTTGCTGAAAAAACAAATAACAATATTACTGAATATAAATTAAAAATGCCCATTCAAATTCAAGGTTGCGAATTAATTACCACCCAAGCTTTAGGTTTAGCTAAAAGTGATTCTATACGTCGATATGCTGAAGCTCATTTAAAGCGTTTTGTTGTAAGATTCTTTAATGCTCTTAATAATCCAAATGGATTAGTAGAATTAATGAACAATGGATTAACTCCTTATATTATTTTAAAAACACTAGCCAAATATAATACTACAATAGCTAAATTAGGAATAATTTTAGCTATTCCCTGGTTAATTGAAAATCAAAATGAAGATGGATCATGGGGAGAAAAAGAATATTCAAAAGAAAATGCTACAATAGCAGTTTTAGAAGCATTGAGAAGGATAAATTTTCCTATACTCTTAGAAACGCCATTATTATCTATCCTTAAATAAAATACTTGCTACTTTTTAGAGCCAAAGTGGCATCACTTAAATCCATTCGTTCATTAAAACGCTTGAATAATTCTGTTAAATCATTAATGGCTATGATGTTGTCGGGGCAGATTGTTAAGCATCGCATACATTTGATACATAACTCTTCATTAGCTTCCCCCAGCTCAGCATTAAAGGCTTGAACAGGACAGAGCTTTTCACAATCTAAACACATTCTACAAGTTTTACCCTTCCTAGATGGAGGTAAAATCATTGATGGTCTTCTTGGTTGTGTACTTGATTCTTTTCTACGTTCTAATAGAACATCAAGATTCTCAGGTTTTTCAATATAAATTTCCGCAAAATTCCTTTGTGCTAATTTAATGATGATAGCTTTAGCAAAATTCCTTGCTATCCGAACATCATCCTCATTAGGATGTCCTTCCATTAAATTGAAACCATTACCAACATTATAAGTATGTTTACCAAGAAATTCACCAGAGGCTAGAACCTTAAACCCTTGCTGATTAAGCAATTCCTTTGTAGTATAATGAGCAACACCAATAGTCGGACCACCATAAGTAAAATATTGAGCACAAATTTTACTTTCTTCTTTCAAAGTTCGTACCCAGTCAATAATGATCCTTGGAGCAAAAGAACCATAAACAGGAAAACCAAAAATAACAAAATCGAAATGTTTGAAAGAAACTGATTTTCTATCTGAAAACGATGTAATGTCAAATTCTACTACTTTATATTGATTTTGAGTAAATTCATCTCGTAAGATTTTAGCAATTTTAGCTGTATTACCTGTAGCTGAAAAATAAACTAATGCTAATTTCATTATCGTTCACTAACACCAAGTACAATAGGAATTTTAAACGATATTCTAATTACTAGATTTTAAGTGTTTTTAGAAGAAATTCTTTTCTAATGATTAATAGGTAATTCCATGTTCGACATAAAATTTCAGTAAGGTTAAAGCTTCACCCCAACCAACTGCACATTCTAAACATCTCCTATGGCCTTCCTTTGAATCCTCGTATCCATGTTCTTTCAATGAGACGAGAGTTCCTTCGTCAGTTTCCTTAAAATCCATTTCAACAGTAGTGTAGTGATCATCCCACCATTTGAAAACAAAGCGTTCAGGTATTTTAACTTCAACGATTGGTGCTTCAGATTCATTAGTCACCTTATCAGGGCCCCAGTCAACCCACTTAAAAATTATCTTTCCACCAGGTTTACGATCAACTATTGATCCTTTAGTAAACCATCCATCTAAACCTTTAGCGGTAGTTATTGCATCATATATTTTTTTTCTATCAGCTTTAATTAATGTTTTATGAAGTATTGGGGTATCAAAATTACTCATATTATCACCAAGTACATACTCTGGTGATATCTTAAAATGTTGATTATTAACTTTTTAAGAAAAATTTAGAAAAAGAGCTAATTTAATTTAGTTTGATTCGAAAGTCCATTGTTATTTAATCAATCTATTTTAATTAACTCATAATCACGAATACCTAAACCTAATTCTTGACCATACTCGAGAATATATTCACTAGCGGAATTATTTTTATCAAAAGGATTAATCCCATTATTGTTTTGTTTAACAAGATCAATTGATGCTTGATCGACAGCAATTGGATCCTTTGAAAAGACAATACCAATATCATCCATAAAAGGTGTCTGTTTAATACTCATACAATCACAAATCATTGTTATATTATTTATAACATTAATGTACCACCAATTATGACCTTTTGTTGCAGCTAATGCATATTCAGCTAGTTTTTCGAGAAATTCATTTTTTGATCTTACACCAAAAGGAACTTTTATTGCGCGTTCAGGACAAATAGCGATGCAATAAGCACAACCAATACAAACATTATCATCGAACTTTGCATAGTCTTCTATTGTAATGGCATTAGCAATACAATTTTCAGCACAAGTACCACATGCATTGCATTTATTTGGGTCAGCACTTGGAGTTATACCAGCATGCATATCCAATTTTCCTCCTCGAGAAGCTAAGCCCATACTTAGGTTTTTAAGCGCCCCACCAAAACCAGCTGCCATATGTCCTTTGAAGTGTGCGATAGAGATGAGATTTTTATATTGTTGTAAACCAGTACAAATTTTTGCTTTCTTGGTGTTTTTTGTATCAATGCTTATTTCGACATAATCTCGCCCTTCTTCACCATCAAGAATATCAATATCAAGAAAAGTAAAGCCATGTTCTCTTGCTAACTTTATATGCTCATCACGTCGATGTCTCCTTCCAGGATAAAGACAACTACTCTCAACAAAAAGAGGTTCTTTGAAATAATTTGTAACATCAACTAAAAGCTGAGGATTTATATGAGTATCATTATTATTAGCACCAAAATGAAGTTTTAAAGCAGTTTTAGAATCATCATTAATTTCTTTAGCTATCATCTCAAAGAATTTGTTCAAACCTGATTTCATATCGTCAATTTTATCATAGAAATAAACCTTTGATTTTACCATTGTTTACACCAAATTCCCTTTATTTTATGTGTTAAAATTAAAAAAGCCTATGGTTTAAATATTAAAAATTAATAAAAAATTCGTCAATCAAACTTTGGCATTTCTTCTTTTGGAATTTGGTATTTATCAAAAATTAACTCATGAGCTTTTTTAGTAAAACTTTCAAGATTTATTGGTAAATCATACTCACCAAAATTTACATGTCCTGACTCATCAAAAGCACATAGGAAATGTGTAAATCCACCTAATTCTTTGAATAAGGTATTCCTCTCCAAAGAGACATAGTAGATTGGTTCTATAGAATCTTTCTCATATAACAGAATCATATAATCATAAACTATTTGACCAACCGCTTCAATTTGATCGATTACAATTGATTGAAATTTATCAAAATGATATTCTTTTTCTTTTTTTGCGGTTACAATTGCAGGAACATACCTATTCACACCAGAGGTCTTATAATAATTAGAAAGAAGAAGAATACAAAGTGGATCATTCTCAAATCCTGCTTTGAAGACTTTGGCAGCTCCGCTAACATCTTGCTTATTTGCTAAAAGAAGCTGTCCGAGATTCAAAGATACTTTGGTATAATCTGGTTTAAATTCAAGTGCTTTCCGATAAGCTTCCTCTGCTAGGTCAATTTTTCCTTCTTGATGATAAAGTACACCAATATTGAGATAGACACCCACATCATAAGGATCAATTTTGAGAACTTCTTGATAAGCATCTATTGCTCCTTTAAAATTGAGTTGATAACGACAAACTAAGGCTAAATTGAACCAACCATCTTGTGAATAAGGATCCAATTCAATCAATTTTTTATAAATTTCTTCAGCTTCCTTAAAACGACTCATTAGACTTAAAGTAAAACCTAATTCAAACAGAATCCAGGTATCATTGGGATCAATCTCAAGAGCTTTCTGGTAAGCATCTGCTGCTCCATCATAATCTTTTTTTTCACTCAAAACTTTCCCTAAGTTAGCCCATGCACCAATATTTTGAGGATCATTTTTAACTATCTCTCTATACTCTTCTTCTTCATCATCATCTAAGGTCATTTTAATTCCAGCTATTCTCACTTCTAATAGTTAATAGTTTTATTAAACGATAAAAGAATTTCCTTTCAATAAGTAGAACGTTTTTTTACCTGTTTATAAAGTAGTAAAAAAATCTTATATTATTAGTTTAGCAAATCTTTACTTGGGTTAAAAAAATGGCATCAGATGAAAAAGATGGTTTCTATGTACGAAATGGTATTCTTAAACAATTTGCCAGTACATGGAAAATGCTTAGAAAAGCAATTGAAAATGTACCAGAAGAATATTGGTATCGAACAGATAAAGATTGGACTTTTTCCTATAATGTATATCATATTATTGAAACTCAGGAATTCTACATGAGAAATGATCCAGAAGGAATGGAATGGGGAAAACTTCTAAGAGGAGCTATAGATGATGAAAAAATCCCTAATGAGAAAAAATATCCTTCAAAAGAAGTATTGATTGAATATTCGGAAAAAATGGAAAAAGAAATCACAGAATTTTTGAATAAAATAACGTTGGAAGAGCTAATACAAAAAGATGGTTTCAAGTGGTTTGATTCAATACACGATAAATTACTTTATTTATTACGACACAATGCTCATCATTTAGGAGAACTTGGTCGAATGCTTCGTGAATGGGATTGTGAGCGTATGAGATGGCAATAGCTTTCTCAGTAACACCACCAATTTTTTTTCTGTAAATACACGAAATCTTTTTGACTGTTAATGTTTTTTGCAAGGTATGAAAAATTTCAACGGAAAAATCCTGCCTTTAATACCAAAACCTATCGTAGTAAATGTTATGCCTTGCAACTTTCAATTTACTAAAGATATTAAG
The DNA here is from genome assembly GCA_016840905.1 of Candidatus Gerdarchaeota archaeon. Next base: position 37,220 of record JAEORM010000004.1, read on the forward strand.
ATATACGTTATAAAAGAATTAGAAAATATTGGAAAACAACTACAAACCTATCTATCTTCAAAATTAGGATGGCAAATTCCTCTTGTTAAGGAAAAAGTAGGAAAAAAAATAATTGTTCTCGAATATAATGATGACATCTCCCTACCAAAAGATGGGTATCACATCAGAGCTGATGATGAAAGTATATACATATCTGGAGTTCATTCTCAAGGAATTTTTTACGGGATTCAAACTTTAAAACAATTACTTATTCCAAATGATGAAAATAATAATTCAAAAGAGAATATATGTGAAATGCCTTGTGTTTTAATCAGAGATTATCCTCGATTTAAATGGCGTGGTTTCATGCTTGATGAAGCAAGACATTTTATGGGGAAAGATGAGGTGAAAAGAATCATTGATTTAATGGCTTTTCATAAATTGAATATCTTACACTGGCACCTTGTTGATGATCAAGGTTGGCGTATTGAAATTAAGAAATATCCGAAATTAGTTGAAATTGGTTCAAAGAGGAAATTAATTCCTAAAAGAGGAGAACAACCATTTAATGGAGATCAAACTGTTTATGGTGGTCATTATTCACAAGAAGAAATTAAAGAAATAATAAATTATGCGCAAGAGAGATTTATTGAAATAATACCTGAAATTGAAATGCCAGGACATTGTTTAGCAGCTTTAAGCTCTTATCCTGAATTAAGTTGTACTGGTGGACCTTTTGAGGTGCCAACAAGGTGGGGTATTTTCAAAGATGTCTATTGTCCTGGAAAAGAACAAGTTTATGATTTTCTTAAAGATATTTTAAATGAAATTATTGCTTTATTCCCTTCAAAAATAATTCATATTGGTGGAGATGAAGTAATAAAAACTAGATGGAAGAAATGTTCTGATTGTAAAGAGAAATTAAGCAAGGAAAATTTAACCAGTGTTAAGGATCTTCAAGTTTATCTAACCAATTATTTTGCTCAGTATCTCGAAAGTAAGGATCGATATTTGATGGGTTGGAATCAAATACTTGATGAGAATTTAACAGAGAAAGCAATAAGTCAATATTGGTTTGGTAAAAAGAAAATTTTATTGTATTATTTACGAAAAGGCAGAAAAACTGTCATGACCAATTATTTGCAAACCTATTTAGACCACCCCTATAAAATCATTTCAGTAAAGAAAGCATATGAATTTGAACCCATACCAAACAAATTAGAAAATCAATTCCATTCTAATATACTTGGTCTTGAAGCACCTTTATGGTCTGAAAGAGTTGCTTCAGTTGAAAGATTAAATTATCAAGTTTTTCCAAGATTAATTGCTTATGCAGAAACTGCTTGGACACAAAAAGCACAGAAAAATTTCAAGTCTTTCATTGCTCGACTTGTTAATTTTATGAAGCAATTAGAGGAGGATTTTGGTGTAAAGAATAGTTTAGCAAATAATGATTATGATTAATAATTATTTAAATGAATAAAATAGTTTCAGTTATCTCTTGTAGGACATACTTAATACTAAAAAATCAATTACTCGGCTAATACCCGAGGTTCGAAAAAATAATGAATGTAAGCAGAAAGCAAAAAGTTGAGACTGAGGTTTTTTGTTTAGCTACAAATACTGATTGGCTAAATGAACAACTTTTCTATCGTAAACCATTACCAAAAAAAACTACTGCTCCAATTATTGAGCATTTCTTTTCAAGACAAATTCAAAAAGGGAATAATATAGGTCAATTTTCTCTAACCACTAATGATTACTCTGAAGGAAGTATTTTATTTACAGGTGAAAAACTTCATACAAAATTAGCTATTGGAAATATACTTGGTTTAGAAATTTGTAGATTATTGATTCTCTTAGCTAGTGATAATCAACATACTACTAATGCATTAGAATTAGCTGATAAATGGTTAGCTAATACTTGTTTTTCAGAATTTTGTTCTACTGGTGAATGTCGTCATTCTACCATAGCATTTATGAGATTTCTTAACACCTTGAAAAACCATAACTATGAAGCTATTCTCATAAATTTTATAGAACTTTTAGCACAACATCGAAATAAGAAGTATGGTTGGGATGGGTTTCCATTTTATTACACAATATTGGTTTTATCTGAAATAGATTTACCTGAAGCAAGAAATGAGTTATTATTTACCTTATCCGGATGTGAAAGAATCCCTGAGAAAATAGAAAATGTAAATATCTATACTCAAAGACAGATAGATATTCTACACAAAGTTTTTTCTGTATGTCAATATAATATAGCTCAATTTACTACAACTTCTTCATTACCAATTCAGCAAATGTCCGACTAGCTTTGATAATACTTTCATCATATCCTGGAAACATTATTTGAAAATAATCAAACCCAAGTGCTATTAGATAATTAAATCGTTCAATAAGATCTTCAGGTGTGCCCACCCATGAACCTGGAGCATCTTGCCTTACCCTTTCTTTTATTTGGTCCAAAGGTCTGTTATACCGCTCAGCTGTTTCTTTTAGATAAGTATCTATTTCCTCTTGTGATTCTGAAACAAATATTGGTATCCCTACAGCAAATAAACTCTTTCCTATTTCAGTATAATCTCTACCAACAACTTTGCAATGAGCTTTTAATATTTCAAGCGAACGTTCAAGGTTTGGTCTTATAAAGAAATTACAATAGTCAGCATATTTTGCTACCATCCTAAGAAGTATCTTTTCACCCATACCACCTATCATAATTGGGGGATGTGGTTTTTGCACGGGTTTTGGTGCTGAAACTGCATCTTCTAATTGATAATATTTACCGGTAAATGTTACTCGCTTTTCTGTCCAGAGTTTTTTAATAATAACAATTGCTTCTTCCATCTGATAAAGACGTTCTGATGTTGGTGGAAAGGGTATTCCATATGCGTTATATTCAATTTCCTTCCATCCTGCACCAAAACCAAAGAATAATCGACCATTAGAAATCATATCAACTGTAGCTGCTATTTTAGCTAAAACTGCAGGATATCGATAAGAATTACATGTTACAAGTGTTCCTAATCTAATTTTCTTAGTCACTGCAGCTAGAGCAGATAGCAAACTCCAAGCATCCATACAATTCCTCTCTTCAGAATTTTTATCTAAAAAGAAATGATCACTACTCCAAATTGAATCGTAACCTAGTTTCTCTCCTTCTAAAGCAATTTTCTCTACAGTCTTATAATCAAAACCTAGTTGTGGTTCAATCTGAATACCAAATTTATTTTTCAAGTGATTCATCTCAAGATCTAATTATAATATTAAAGCTAAATGGAAAAATAAATACTTCCTATAATCATAGAAGAAAGATTAGCACAGAAAAATTTACCACATTTTTCATTTTTTATTTGTAACGCTTATTATAGGTATTTGACCATTTAATATTTGAACAAAAGAATGGAGAAAACAAAATCAAATTGAAAGGAAATTCTACTATCTACTGCCCTTATTGTGGTATAACACTTGAAGGGGAGTCAAGATTCTGTCATAATTGTGGTGCTAATTTAGAAACAGATATAAAAATAGATACAACACCAGCAGTAAGAATTATTTCTGAAAGACCATTATCCGAATTTCCAAATATAGACACGAGACCATTACAACAATCATATCCAATAGTATCAACTGGTTTACCTCAAATGAGGAATACTACAGAACAAATAGATTCAAATAATAATTTGCAAAGAAAACAACAAAATGAAGGACTCGGAGTCGTTTCATTAATATTTGCCATATTAGCACTAATTGGTATAATACCTTATATAGGTAGCATCATTGCGATTATCCTTGGTGGCAAAAAAGCTGGTTTCACTGGAATAATTGGAAGAGTACTTGGTGTAATCTCACTTATCTTCTATGCAATTTTTGCTCTCTTGATGTTCCTTTAAAACTAGTAAAAAATATCTCGAGGTAGAATCAAAGATTCTCCTCAAAGATATGCTTTTTTATGTTATTAACAATCACTTTACATATTTTTCTGGAAGATGTATTGCAAACAAACATCGTGGATTATTGTCAAGAATTGTTTCCACAACTTCAACTTCAATTGGTTGATCCAGAATTACTTCCCATTGATTTTTGTAGTAACCTGCACTACATTTACAGAATGTTGAAGGGACTTTCACTTCGCCTGTTTTCAAAGCTTCACGAACCCATCCACAGTGACAATAATAATATTGTTTCATTTTTTCATCTGTTTCATGTAGGAATTTCTTTGTCATGTAAGGAATTTTTTCTGCATAAACTATATTACCTTTTCTTACTCCCCCTTCAATCTGAGGATTGTTTCGAACATGATCTATTACCTCATTGTCAACTTCTTGTGTGTAAAATAGTGTTTGTTCGTCTCTGTGTTTTTCCAATGTTTTGATAAAATTCTCATGCCTTTCTTTGAGGTATAAATCAACATCCTCTGTTTTAAGGAATATCTCTCTTTGACCTTTGTAATTTTCTTTTGGAATGCCGTGGAGATTATTTGTTAGTATTTTATGACAATTTCTTTCATCAACATTTTCCACCAAACGCTCTATAACTTGCTTAGTTATAATTGGTTTATTTTCTGAAATTGTTCCCAAAGGAGGAAATGAAATCCCCTTAAGAATTCCTTTGCTTTTTTCTTCACCAACAATAAGTTGCAATTCTCTCTTTAGATTTTCTAAAACATCACTACCATCAAGCAATTCATACAAGGTAATTAGCATTTCGTCATTACCTGAAAAATAGGTATATCTTATCAAACCAAAGAAAGTATTCTTCTTGTTCCTATCAGTATCTATTAAAAATTCAGCATACTGTTTTACATCAGAAGTATTTGCAGAATCAATATCTCTTTCAACATCTTTCAAGAAATCATTGAAATCTTGAGCTATTTTAGTAGCTTCTGCAATTATCTCTTCACTAAAATTCTTTTCTTTACCAAATTGTTTGAATCCTTCAATATTCATTAGCTAACTTTCCCAATAATTTCTTTTTATACTAAAAATAGTTGATTTTGTTCGTAAAGAAAACCTTTGTCTTTAATCTTGGAAAAATGTATAAAACTATTAATCAGAGATTGTATTTATATTTGTAATATAATGAAGATCCAAACAAAACAAGCCAAAACACTTATTCGGCAAGGTGGTCCATCTATTTTTTCTTGGTCTGAAATTTATTTGAATCCCTATCAAGGATGTTACCATAATTGTGTTTATTGTGATGGAAAAAGTGAACACTATCATATGCATGAACAATTTGGTGACGAAATATATGTAAAAGAAAATGCTCCTCAACTATTCAAGAAATTTCTAAAAAACAAAGGATTTCAATCAGTTCATAGCAATGAACAATCAGCCATCGATCAATTTTTCCCTACATTAAAAGCTATACCAGAAACAAAAAGAGTAGCTAAATCGATCATTACTATCGGTGGTGGAGTATGTGATGTTTATCAACAGCCTGAAAAAGAAGTTGGGATGACAAGAGAGTTACTTGAGATAGTGTATGATTATCAATTCCCTCTTTGGATTTTAACGAAAAATAACCTTGTTTTACGAGACATTGATTTGATTAAAAAAATAAATGAAGAAAGCTATGCATGTGTGAATTTTACCATCACTTTAAATGATGAGAATGCGCAGAAAATCTTTGAACCTCGAGCCAGTTCTACCTTTGAGCGTTTTGAAGCTATTCGCACTCTTCGAAAAGCAGGTATTCATTGTGGGGTGTTTTGTTATCCGGCTCTGCCTTTTATTGGTGATACTGATGAAAATATTGAATCAATTTATAAGAGAGCTAAAGAAGTTGGTGCTGAGTTTATTTATTGTGATAGTCTTACATTAAAACCAGGCAGAAGTAAGAATGAATTTATGGGGATTTTACAACAGTATTATCCGAAAATTTACCCAAAATATGAAATCCTTTATGGTAATAATAATAAATATGGCATCTATGATATTGAGGAATTTAAGAAATTCAATCTTGTAAGACCAATCCATCGGGGGTTCAAATTTGGGTATGAATTGGGATTAGATTATACTGCAAAAAGATATGCCCCTAAAGGGAGAATAAAAACGAATCTTTTGTTATCTGAATTATTTAGACGAATTGCTTATCTTCAAAGTGAAATCTTGTATTTACCAAGATATGAGATCATTCCTTTCAGCAATGCAGCACGTTTGGTCGAAGAGTCAAACAGAGACTTTGGTTTATTATCTGAAGAGGATTTTACAACTATACCAACACCAAATCAAATTAAAGAAATAATAGAGGAGTTTATCCAAAAAGGTGAAAGTTCATTTCTAAAGGAATTAGAAAGAAAAGCTTATGAAATAATCATAGAAAGATACTATTAAACCCTAATTTTAACTATAAACTTTAAAAAGAATAAAATGCTTAATGACAAAAATATTCCAACAATAATAACTATTACAAGGAGATAGTTATGTCTACTGATCAAGATAGCAATTATATAATAGAGCAATTTGCTTTGAAAGACAATGATTTCAAAACTTTTGCTGATTTAATTTCTAAAGCTTTTCTTGCTGATGATGCAGCACAGGTTGATGGTGCAACCATAATTTTCTCTGAACAAACCTTCAAAACACTTTTTGGTGCTCCGGGTATCGATCGTAACTTAATGGTAAGAGCTCGGTACAAACCTACTAATGAAATTGTGGGATTCTTAGGAACAATAAATAAGAATCTTTCAATCAGAGATAAAATATACAAAACAGCCATACCATCATGGTTGGCAGTTCACCCCAATCATCAACGACAAGGTTTAGCTAAAGAAATGGGTAAAAAAATGATGGAATTAGGAAAAGCAGCAGGATATGCAGCAGGATTTTCATTTCATGAACCAGAACAACATGGTATTGATGCTTCATCTGCTGTAGCTCGTGAAACAACTACTCCATTAGTGAGATTGGTTTCATTAAACAAATATGTTATACGCATATTTGATACCAAAGCAGCTGTTTCCGTTGTGAAAACCAAGTGGTATGAACGACTTTTCTTCAAA